>JALVEG010000231.1 GCA_027031145.1 Saprospiraceae bacterium
TTCTACTCCACAACGATCACAGACTATCCCTTTGTATCTGATTCTTTTATATTTTCCGCAATAACATTCATAATCCTTCACAGGACCGAAAATCCTTTCACAGAACAATCCGTCTCTTTCCGGTTTATATGAACGGTAATTAATAGTTTCAGGTTTTAAAACCTCTCCATAAGATCTTTCCAGAATATCATCCGGAGATGCCAATTTTATAGTAATGGAATTAAAATTGTTATTTTCCTGTTGATCTACTTTTTTATTTTTAATCATATCAATAAAATATATTATTAATTATTAATTATTAATTATTAATCGAATTTCAATTCGAGAGCCAATCCTTTCAATTCATGAACCAACACGTTGAATGATTCGGGAATATTAGGTTCCGGAAGCGGATCTCCTTTCACTATTGCTTCATAAGCTTTTGCTCTACCCTTGATATCATCAGATTTAATCGTCAACATTTCTCTCAAAATATTTGTAGCACCATAAGCTTCCAGTGCCCAAACTTCCATTTCTCCAAATCTTTGTCCACCGAATTGAGCTTTACCTCCCAACGGTTGTTGAGTGATAAGTGAATATGGACCGATAGATCTGGCATGCATTTTATCTTCAACCATATGATTCAATTTGATCATATAGATAACTCCCACAGTAGCTTTTTGATGGAATCTGTCTCCAGTCTCTCCATCATAAAGGAATGTTTGTCCGTAAGAAGGAAGATTAGCTTTAGATATCAAATCTTCGATTTCATTAAGTTTAGCTCCATCAAAAATAGGTGAAGTAAATTTCACACCCATTTCTTTTCCGGCCCAACCCAAAACAGTTTCAAATATCTGACCGATATTCATCCTTGAAGGCACACCGAGAGGATTCAAAACAATATCAACCGGAGTACCATCTTCAAGGAACGGCATATCTTCTGTTCTCACTATTTTTGCCACGATACCTTTATTTCCGTGTCTTCCAGCCAATTTATCACCTACCTGCAATTTTCTTTTCTTAACAAGATAAACTTTCGCTAATTTAAGGACTCCGGCAGGCAATTCATCACCTATATTTATATTAAATACTTCTCTTTTGTATTGACCGATGATCTCACTTGCTCTTAATGAATAATTGTGTAATAATTTTGCGACCAATTTATTTAAATCTTCGCTTTCAGTCCAATTATTAAATTCTATCACACTGAAATCAATTTCTTTAAGGATAGCTCTGGTGAATTTTGATCCTTCCGGAATCATCTCTTGCCCAAAAACATTTTTTACTCCTACGGAAACCTGTCCCTCAAGCAATTTCATCAACTTATCAATAAGTAATGTATTCAACTCATTCATTTCCACAGAATGCTTTGCATCAAGTTTATCGAGTAAGTCCTTTTCTCTTAATTTCTGGTATTTATCTTTTTTAGCTCTGGAGAACAATTGTTTACCGATGATAATACCTTTAGTGGAAGGAGAAGCCTTAAGCGAAGCATCTTTAACGTCTCCTGCTTTATCACCGAAAATCGCTCTTAGCAATTTTTCTTCCGGTGTAGGATCAGATTCACCTTTTGGAGATATTTTACCAATAAGGATATCACCACCACTTACCCATGCACCAACACGGATAATACCGTGTTCGTCCAAATCTTTTGTCGCATCTTCACTGACATTTGGAATATCATTTGTAAGTTCCTCCTCTCCCAATTTTGTATCCCTTACTTCCAATTCATAATTTTCAATATGGATAGAAGTAAAAATATCTTCTTTAATAACTCTTTCTGAAATCACGATAGCATCCTCAAAATTATATCCTTTCCAAGGCATAAAAGCAACCATCAAATTCTGACCAAGAGCAAGTTCTCCTTTATCAGTAGCATAACCATCACATAATAATTGACCTTTCACTACTCTTTCTCCTTTCTTCACCAAAGGCTTAAGGTTGATACAAGTACCCTGATTAGTTCTTAAAAATTTGATTAAATCATAAGTTTTTATATTGCTATCCAGTGAAATCTTCTCCTGTTCATCAGTACGATCGTATTTCAACACGATTTTCTCTGAATCAACATATTCCACTACTCCGTCATTTTCAGCATTCAAAAGAAGATTTGAATCCTGCGCTACCAGTTTCTCAATTCCAGTACCGACAATTGGTGCAGCCGGTTTGATCAATGGAATTGCCTGACGCTGCATATTAGAACCCATCAAAGCACGGTTGGCATCATCATTTTCCAGGAAAGGAATCAAAGATGCCGATACACCTGTAATCTGGTTAGGGGCAACATCGATAAAATCTACTTCATTTGGTTCCAAAATAGGGAAATCACCATGTTCGCGGGCAGCAACTTTATCTGTAATAATATTTCCTTCATCATCCAAAGGGGTATTTGCCTGAGCTACTTTTTTGTAATCCTCATCTGCAGCTGACAGATATTCGGGATCTTTATCAAGGATAACTTTCCCGTTTTCTACCTTTCGATAAGGAGTTTCCAAAAATCCCATTTGATTTACTTTGGCATTGATCGCCAATGAAGAAATCAAACCGATATTTGGTCCTTCCGGAGTTTCTATGGTACATAATCGTCCATAATGCGAATAATGAACGTCTCTCACCTCAAAACCGGCTCTTTCACGGGATAAACCACCAGGTCCAAGCGCTGAAATACGTCTTTTATGAGTAATTTCCGCGAGCGGATTGGTCTGATCCATAAATTGTGACAACTGACTTGTCCCGAAAAATGAATTTATCACTGAAGAAAGAGTACGGGCATTTATAAGATCCATCGGAGTAAAAACTTCATTATCCCTGACATTCATTCTTTCCCTGATGGTTCTGGCTAAACGTGCTAATCCAACACTGAACTGAGCATAGAGTTGTTCGCCAACAGTACGGATTCTTCTATTACTCAAATGGTCGATATCATCAAGTTCGGCACGATCATTTATAATATTTATCAGGTATTTTATAATTGACATAAAATCGTCTTTAGTCAACACTTTTACATCATCCGGAATATCCAAATCCAGTTTTCTATTTATTTTATACCTTCCGACATCTCCCAGATCGTATCTGCTTTCGGAGAAAAACATTTTATCAATAATACCTCTTGCAGTTTCTTCATCAGGAGGTTCGGTACCTCTAAGCTGACGATATATATATGCAACTGCTTCTACTTCCGAGTTAGTAGGATCCTTTTGAAGAGTATTATAAATAACAGAATAATCGAGATCGAGGTTTTCTTTTTGTACTATAATACTATCAACATCAGCTTCGAGAATTAACTTTATATTTTCTTCATCAAGGATTGTATTTCTTTCGAGGATAATTTCATTTCTTTCGAGAGAAATCAATTCTCCTGTATCTTCATCGACAAAATCTTCAATCCATTTTCGTAAAACTCTGGCTGCTAATTTTTTACCTATTGCCTTTTTAAGATTTGCTTCATCTGCTTTCACTTCTTCAACCAGTTCAAAAATATCCAATATTTCTTTATCTGAATCGAATCCCAAAGCTCTCAATAAAGTAGTAACAGGCAATTTTTTCTTTCTGTCAATATAGGCATACATTACCATATTGATATCAGTTGCAAATTCCATCCAGGCTCCTCTAAAAGGAATAACTCTGGCTGAAAAAATCTTCATGCCGTTCGGATGAAAAGTTTGGCTAAAAAACACACCGGGAGACCTGTGCAACTGGGAAACAACAACTCTTTCCGCACCATTGATAATAAATGAACCTTTAGGTGTCATATAAGGCACATTGCCGAGGAAAACTTCTTGCTCAATAGTCTCGAAGTCAATATGTTCTTCATCATTGCAGGATAATCGCAATTTAGCTCTCAGGGGTACGCTATAGGTCAATCCCCTTTGCATACATTCAGAAATACTATATCTTGGAGGATCAATTTGATAATCCAAAAACTCCAACAGGAATATATTTCTGGCATCACTTACAGGGAAGTGATCCTGAAAAACCCGATAGAGTCCTTCTTCATTACGATTTTCAGGAGTTGTATCGATTTGGAAGAAATCCTTAAACGAATCTAATTGAATAGATAATAAATTAGGATATTTCACCGGCATTTTAATTTTGCCAAAATTCACTCTTTGATTTACAAGAGTAGTTATAGAATCGTTAAACGTCATTTCACAGAAAATTTTCTTTTGAGAAAAAAAGGAAAAAATATACTGAACTTTATCAGTAATAAGGATAACACAAAAGCTTAGTCAGTTCTTTGCAACAAAGAACCAACTAAGCTTAAACATTATATTTTTGAATTAAAATATACTATCATCAAGTTATTAAACGGGATTTAGTATTATTTCAATTCAACTGTAGCACCAACAGCTTCTAAAGCTGCTTTAAGAGATTCAGCCTCATCTTTAGGAGCAGCTTCTTTGATAACTGCAGGAGCTCCGTCAACTAAATCTTTAGCATCTTTCAAGCCAACACCTAGTAAAGTTTTAACTTCTTTTACAACTTTAAGTTTACTTGCACCTGCTGATTCCAAGAAAACATCAAATTCTGTTTTCTCTTCTGCAGCTCCTTCTCCACCAGCTGCTCCCGGTGCGGCAGCAACAGCTACTGCAGCTGCAGCAGGTTCTATACCGTATTCCTCTTTTAATATATCTGCTAAATCTTGAACATCTTTAACTGTCAAGTTTACCAATTGTTCTGCGATTGCTTTTAAATCCGCCATTTTTCTGGTTTTTAATTATTAAAAAATATTTATTAATATGCGTAAATACGCTTGGAAGCCAAATTTTATGCTCTTTCTTCAAGAGTTTTCAATAAGCCCATAATGGTATTGCCACTTGACTTAAGTGATCCAACAACATTCTTCACAGGACTTTGTAATAATGCAATAATATCAGCAATAAGTTCTTCTTTAGATTTGATGCTCTTCAATGCATCCAGATTTTCATCTCCGAAATAAACTGCACTTTCGATATAAGCAGCTTTCAGTATTGGTCTTTCATAATCTTTTCTGAACTCAGATATAATTTTTGCTGGTAGATTACCAGTTTCAGAAAACATAATAGCTGTCGGCCCTTTCAAAGCTTCATAAAGAGGTTCGAAACCTTTTTCTTCAGCGTTTGATTCCATAGCCAATCTTGCTAAATTATTTTTTACGACTTTAAATTCAACATTTTTTTCAAAACAAATTCTTCTTAATTTATTTACCTGTTCCACAGTCAAAGTAGAAGAATCCGTTAGATAAAAAACTGAACTATTTGCAAATTTATCTGCCAATATTGATATAACCCGGGTTTTTTCCGCTTTATTCATTTCTTTAGTTTTTTGAATTGAATTAATTAAATTGATTTAGAATCTATTTTTACACCGGGGCCCATTGTAGGTGCTACGGAAATAGATACCAAATAAGTTCCTTTTACAGATGCTGGTTTCATTTTAATAATTGTTTTAATTATTTCTTCTGCATTATCTACTAATTTATCAGAAGAAAAAGAAACTCTACCAACAGAAGTATGGATAATACCATACTTATCCACTCTAAAAGCAACCTTTCCTTTTTTCACTTCTGCTACTGCTTTTCCAACTTCCTGGGTCACTGTTCCACTTTTAGGGTTAGGCATTAAGGATCTTGGTCCCAGTATCCTACCTAATTTACCAACTTGTGCCATTGTTTGGGGCATTGCAATAACCACATCAAATTCCAACCAACCGTTTTGAATCTTTTGAACAAATTCATCCAAACCCGCATAATCAGCTCCTGCATCCAAAGCTTCCTGCTCTTTATCAGGAGTACAAAGTACTAATACTCTTTTTGATTTTCCTGTTCCGTGAGGTAAGGAAACCGTTCCTCTGATAGCCTGGTCAGCTTTACGCGGGTCCACGCCAAGATTGATATGAAGGTCTACCGAGGAATCAAAAGATGCTATATTTACATCTTTCACTAATGCCATTGCTTCTTTAATAGGATATTCTTTTTCTTTATCCACTTTCGCAATGGCTGCTTTCATTTTTTTACTAATTTTTGCCATAACAAAATTTTTATAGGTAATAACGCTTATTGAAGCTCCCTATGTTAATAAATTTTAGTCTTATGAAGGAAAATCTCCTTCAACTACCAAGCCCATACTTCTTGCAGTACCGGCAACCATTTTCATGGCAGATTCGATTTTAAATGCATTCAAATCTTCCATTTTACTTTCAGCTATGGTTCTAACCTGATCCCAGGTAACAGTACCAACTTTATTTCTATTTGGTTCCGATGATCCTTTTTTCAATTTTGCTGCTTCCATCAATTGAATTGCAGCCGGAGTTGTTTTTATTATGAAATTAAATGACTTGTCCTTAAAGACAGTAATCACAACAGGAACAACTTTACCCATTTTATCCTGAGTTGCAGCGTTAAAACGCTTACAAAACTCCATAATATTTACTCCTTTTGCACCAAGAGCCGGACCAACCGGAGGAGCAGGATTTGCCTGACCTCCTTTTACCTGTAATTTTATAAATCCATCAATTTCCTTTGCCATTGTATTATATTTAATAATTTATTTTAAGATTGTTTTTCAGCTTGTAAAAAATTAAGTTCAACTTCTGTACCTCTTCCAAATATTTTCACAACAACTTTCAATGTTTTATTCGATTCATTAACTTCTGTAATATCCCCTATAAAACCGTTGAAAGGACCATCTATAATTTTAATAGTTTCTCCAACCAAAAACGGCTCCATTAATTCTTCTCCTATTTGTTGAGATTCATCAACTTTTCCGAGTAATCTGTTTGCTTCAGCTTCTGTCATTGCCACCGGATGTTCTCTTCCAAGAAAATGCATAACATTAGGCAAATTAGTCAAATTTCTAATAATTTCGCCTTTAAATCTTTTGGGATCTGCTTCAACCAAAATATAACCGGGCAAAATGTTTCTTTCAATAATTACTTTTTTACCACTTCTGATTTTGTATACTTTCTCAGTCGGGACAACTATTTGATTAACAATATCACCCCAACCCGACCTGCTTATTTCCAATTCAAGTCGTTCTTTTATTTTCTTTTCTTTGCCGCTTATCACTCTAAGTGAATACCATTTCATATCCTGTATTTTAAAGATTGAGATGATAGAAGAAATTAGTAATTGTCTTTGAAAACAAATCAATCACCAACACGAGCAAAGCAAAAATAATTGATGCAACCACCACAATTCGGGTAGCGCCTAATAATTCCGGAAATTTAGGCCAGCTAACTTTATGTATCAGTTCATTATAGCTTCCTTTCAAATATAAAACGACATTATTCATATAAACATTTTTCTTCATGTGTAAAAACACAATAAATAATTAGGAATATACAACAATTCCTTTTTTCAATCTGCACGGGCAGTAGGACTTGAACCCACAGCCTACGGTTTTGGAGACCGTCGCTCTACCAGTTGAGCTATGCCCGTAAAATACATATTTTTTCAAAACACCCTCAATTCTTTATTAAAAGGGTCAACTATTTATAAAGCTATTAAGCTATAAATGAGCAGCCTAATTTTAGACTGCTCAAATATAATTTCATTTTATTATATGAGGATTTTTTATTAATCCAATATTTCTGTTACCTGACCGGCACCAACAGTTCTACCACCTTCACGAATAGCGAATCTCAATCCTTTTTCCATAGCAATAGGTTGGATCAATTCCACTTCCATTGTTACGTTATCACCAGGCATCACCATTTCAACATTTTCAGGTAGTTTCACATCACCGGTAACGTCAGTTGTTCTGAAATAAAACTGAGGTCTGTATCCATTGAAAAAAGGAGTATGTCTTCCACCCTCGTCTTTACTCAAAACATAAACTTCTGCTTTAAATTTCTTATGAGGAGTGATTGATCCAGGAGCACAAATAACTTGTCCTCTCTTGATATCAGTTTTCTCAATACCTCTTAACAATAAACCTGCGTTATCTCCAGCCTCTCCTCTATCAAGGATTTTTCTAAACATCTCAACACCGGTCACAACAGATTTCATTGGTTTTTCTCCTTCTTTCATCAAACCAACTATTTCAACTCCATCACCAACATTGATAACACCTCTTTCAATTCTTCCTGTTGCAACAGTTCCTCTACCTGTAATAGAAAATACGTCTTCAACAGGCATCAGGAACGGCTTATCAACATCTCTTACAGGCTCGGGAATTTGCTCATCCACTGCAGCCATTAGATCTTTTATAGATTGAACATGCTTAGGATCTCCTTCCAAAGCTTTAAGCGCTGAACCTTGGATAACAGCGGTATTATCACCATCAAATTCATATTGATCCAGCAATTCCCTTACTTCCATTTCAACCAATTCCAACATCTCATCATCATCAACAAGATCTGTTTTATTCATATATACCACAATTTTTGGTACCCCTACCTGTCTTGCCAAAAGGATATGCTCCCTTGTTTGAGGCATAGGACCATCAGTTGCAGCTACAACCAATATAGCGCCGTCCATTTGTGCAGCACCTGTAACCATGTTTTTCACATAGTCAGCGTGACCAGGACAGTCTACGTGTGCATAGTGTCTGTTCTCTGTTTGATACTCAACGTGAGCAGTATTGATAGTAATACCCCTTTCTTTTTCTTCAGGAGCAGCATCAATAGAATCATAATCTGTTTTTTCAGCAAGACCGGAATCAGCCAATACATATGTAATAGCAGCAGTCAAAGTTGTCTTACCATGGTCAACGTGACCTATTGTTCCGATATTAACATGCGGTTTTGACCTTTCAAAAGTTTCTTTAGCCATTTGTTCAATTTTTACTAATTATTATAATAAATCAATTTATTACGAGCCAATGAAGGGATTTGAACCCCCGACCCCTTCCTTACCATGGAAGTGCTCTACCAGCTGAGCTACATTGGCTTATCTTCCAAGATAAACAAAGAAGGGAAAAAAGAGCGGGCAACGAGACTCGAACTCGCGACCCTCAGCTTGGAAGGCTGATGCTCTACCAACTGAGCTACACCCGCTTTTTAACTTACCCTCACAATATATTATCACAGGGGATTTTAATTGACTTTTCAAAAGTGGGGGCGATAGGATTCGAACCTATTCAGACTTAGTCACCAGATTTACAGTCTGGCCCGGCTCTCCCACTCCGGCGCGCCCCCAATATAAATAGAACCTATAAGAAAACACTTAAAATATTGAATTTTTTGTTTTCGTATATACTCTAATTACGAGCCAATGGAGGGACTTGAACCCCCGGCCGGCTGATTACAAATCAGCTGCTCTACCAGCTGAGCTACATTGGCTTTTATTATTTCAAAATACCCGTTTTAAAATCATTATTTCAAAAGCGGTTGCAAAGGTATATTTATTTTGATAAAAAACAAAATAATTTTTAAAATTTTTGATATTTTTTTTGACAGTATTGTAAAAACAGCTATTTAGACCATTTTTATACCTTACAATCCTTTAAAAATAAATATATATTACAAGAAATATTAATGTAGTTATGGAAAATAACAATAATATTAGAAAAAAGTTCTGATTTATGATCTTTTTAATCATATACTACCGCTAAAGCTATCGTGTGATGCCTGAAGTTTTCTCTGATGTCCGAAGCTTTCGCAAAAACCATAACTATTAGTGATCAATATTTGATTTTGGCACTATTTTTGTTTGCTATCGCCACAAAAATACCGCCAAAATAACTATGGGGTTGCATACATCCTGTTCTACCATAATGCCGCCCCGCTGGGGCTTTTTAAACTTTAATCACTATATTCTGTCAAATAAATTTGACAGTCCAAACCTCCCGCCTCAATACACAAAACACGGAATGACGAACAAAAAAAACAACATTCCAAACCTCCAAACCTCCAAACTTCAAACCACAAAATGCCAAATTCACCTATTCCCCCGTCTCTCCGTCTCCTTGTCTCTCCGTCTCTCCGTCTCCCACTCGCCCATTCGCCCTATTCGCCTTATCGCCCATTCGCCCACTCGCAAAATCGCCCTATCTCTCCACCACAAACTTCCCGACACTTACTCTTCCTTTCTTACCTACAATTTTCAACAAATAAACTCCTGTTTGCAATTTATCCAATCCTGAAATTTCAAATTCATAAGGATTATCAATTTTTCCTGTTATTAGTTTTTGTCCTGTGATATCATATATCTCCCAACTATCTACTTCCGCTCCTTCCCACAATTGTACCGTTATTTTGTTTTGCGCCGGATTGGGTGAAATTTTAAATTTATTCTCTACTATTTCCTTTATTCCTGACAACCAACATCCTTCACTATCCGGATTATCCCATATCAAGTCACCTTTCTGATGAAAACAAAGCAATGATGTATTTTGATCTGTCATACAACTTCCTGCAACCGATAACAAACCCCTTGTATCGCCGATTCCTTCTATCCATGTACGCAAACCATACCCGGAGAAATTTACAGTATCAGACTCATTATTACATGACAACATCAGCCTTTTACGTTTGCTGCCGTCCGATAATGTTATTGTATCGGCCTCCTCTACCAAAAGAAAAAAATCATCATCTTCAAAAATTTCAGACCTGAATGTATCCCCTTCTACCAATGAAAAATCATATATTAATTTGTAATCATAGTCAGGTGGGTCATCATTATCTTCATATATCCATACCTTACCACCTATTTGACGCAACAATATTCCTGTAGTATCCCAGTTTTCTCCGGTTTCTTCATCTGATCTCAACACTCCGAAGGCAAAGTTATTTTTTATCAGATAATAACTCAATTTGTACCTTGTAGAACTAATATCAGGACTCGTCATTGAAGTAGCAGATTGATACCAGACATTAGGAGTATTGACCAGTAATTTACCTGCTTCGGTAGTAGCCCACACTCTGGTATTGCTATCAGGCACACACTCGCAGCCGGGAGTCACACAACCATTACTGTCCACACGCAACAACCAAGTAAAGCGATTATTATTAAATTCCCCATTTTCTTGTTTAATGCCACCTACACAAACGATATCACCATTTTCCGCTTCAACCATATCCCTAATTATACCGAAACCTGAATATTTTGGATCAACATAATAATGCTTCCACTTCATTTTGCCATCAGGACTATATCTGCATATCCATCCTTTGGTGCCCGGTTCATAAAAATTGTGATCATATATTCCTGCTGCTATGATATCACTGTTTTGAGCGGTTATTAACTTATTTACATTTTCAATAGGGGAAATTCCAAACCAATAGCCCGGCAATTTTTTATTATAGCTCAAATCTCTCCAAACTATATTTCCGTCCTTATCCAGTTTCTGAATTACTACTCCATATTCACTAAATTCACCATATTTATCAGAATGATATCTAATTGAATCATTTAGATCAATTCCACTGCTTACCACCATTCCCCCATCCATTGTACTTGTAAGATTTGGAAGCTTAGATCCGCCAAGAAAGTATGATGGAATAGGAGGAAGCTCTTTTGACCATATTACATTCAAATTATCATCGAATTTAATAACTCCTATTTGATAAAATCCACTATAAATACTATCAAGTTTATGCCAATGCACAAAAACAAAATTACTATCCGATGTTTGAGTTAAATCTCTAAGAAGATATTTTCCTGCCGGATCAGTGTAATCTGAAAATGTTTCTTTTTTAATAACATTGCCATTTTTATCGGATTTAATGAATAACATTCTTCCATTGTATGAATAACTACCATAATAAAAGTAATCGTCTTTGACTTGAAATGTTGTGGAATATGTCTTATCATCTTCAAAATTGTCATAAACCAATAGATCAAGGCTGTCCAAATCAGGACTAAATTTATATAATCTCCATTTGAATACACTATTTGTTTCATCTTGAACAAATAAATAAAGAGTGTCACTATTAAAAAGTATTTTAGCTATTTTATGTAATGGGTTATTAAAAAAATAGTTTCCTATAATATTTGTATTCGCATCTAATTTAAGTACATAATCAGGTTTTGTATATGTTATACCAGTATCTGTTGTATCAAATATTACCGATGCAGCAGTTAGATAATAATAATCATTGTTTATTTCCAGATTAAACCCACCCTCATTACCATTTGTAAAATCTATTACCTTTGAGAAGGTTGTTTGCGATAAAAGAGATAAAGAATTAATGATCAATACCAAAACTATTATATTCTTAATATTTTTCATACTTATTAATTTAATATAAAAAAGACTTACCGGACTTCAAAAAACCCGGTAAGTCTAAATCAATTTACTTCACAGT
>JALVEG010000232.1 GCA_027031145.1 Saprospiraceae bacterium
AAATCAAATAAATATAATATAAAAATAAGCAAACCGGGATACAAAGCTAATTTGGAAACAAAACTTTTGTACAAAAAACTGGTCAAAGCAATAAAAAAAGATTTCAAATCCGGATATTATACTCCTTTCGTTATTATTCCCGATGCAGCTATAGAAGACACGCATTTGATAGAAGGGATGGAAACACAAACTTTGGTTGATTTAAAGATAAATCTTACAGTCAAAAATACATCAACAGATGAGGAATGGACCTGGGAACATATTTTCAAAGGAAAAGGAGATAATAAAAATAAAAGTATAAAAAAAGCAATTGGAAAGTTTATTAAAAAGGAATCGGGATATAAAGATTTCTATACAAAATTACAAAATTATATTCAAAATGAATTTGATAAAAATTGTCAAAATTATATCACTTTGGCAAAAGGAAAATTTCAGGAAAAAAAATATTATGAATGTATTCAAATATGCAATTTTTTTCCAAAAGGTAATAATTGTTTTAATGATGCGACTTTATTGAAAAAAACTGCTTTTGATGCTATTCAAAAACAAAATTGCGAATCTTTGCTTTATAAAGCCAAAATGAAAAAAAGTGTAAAAGATTATGATGCAGCAGTTAATTATTTAATACGTATTTCACCTGATTCTCCTTGTTCGGAAAAAGCTATTTCTTTAGCTATGGAAATGGAAAAATCTATCGATAAAGATATTAAATCAATGGATCTTTATAAAATCATCATAAATTCATCCTCCGATGCTTCTTCAAAAGAAAAATGGCTTGAAAAAGCAATGGATAATTTAAGTAAGTAAATGCTAAATTAGATTTATCTTATTATAAATATTATTTTGAATTTAATTTGGCATTTGTGCCGTTTTCTATAATCTATTCCACACAAAACTCATTCCTAAACTCAATCTTAAATTTCCGTATTTAAACGGTATATCATCAAGATAATTTCCATCAAGTATCAATTCAACATCCTCTCTGGATAAAGGGTAATTTGAACCGCCGCTTTCATTATTGGATTTTGTTGATATAAATTTTAATGATTCTTGTTGTTTTGAAAGAGTATTTACCAAATCATAAGTAAACAAAAAGAAAGCATTTATAGCGCGATTAACAAAATATCTCGCTTCTATTTCCGGTCCGACTGCAAAAAAATCAGATGTTAAAAACATCCTTATCTTTTTTTCGTCAAATTTATTACTTCCGATATGAAAATCGGAATTCGGATTGTCAATAGTTTTCAGATTTAGCAATGTATTTCCAATCATAACATACACTCCTGTTCTCAAAACAAGATAAGTGTTTTTGAATTGAAAAGGAAAATTCCAAGATAGAGAATATCCCATTCCACCTGATTTTTGCTTTCCGGAAGTATAATCAAAAAACAATCTATGTGCCAGTCCCGTATATTTTCCTTTGTTCAGAGCAAAATAAAATGCCGGTTGCAAATAATTTCCCTCAATATCACTTGTTATTGTTTTTACGAGATTGTTGTTATTATCATAAAAATTGATTACAAGATTTCCGTTTTGTGCATTTAAAGTTCTTAAACCTGTAGCAAAAGAAACAGAATAATATTTGCGAGGATAATTATCCGGATTATTGTTATATTCCAGAGATTGAGAAAATAAATTGAAACTTAATACTAAAATAAAAACTGTTGTAAATAGATTTTTCATATTTATTTGTTTATTGCAATTAATACCGGTTTCCAAATATCTTACTTATTTGTGTCTACAAAAAAACAGATAATTTTTAATATTTAAACAATTTTATCTCAATTTTTTTTGAAAAAATATATTTATTAGTTAATATTACATTGATATTTTATTTGGTTTAAGTGTTCAATACCAAGTGATAATTAGCGGATATATTTCTTTTCATTAAAAAATAAAACAAGAGGTCAATTTCGCAATACTTCGAAATTGACCTCTTAGTCTAAAACATATCCTTTGTCTGAAAATACTGATTAATTTTATCTTTTCTTGGCAATTCTTGCCGCTTCGATTTTAGCCGGCACACGAGGACTAATTACTCTCTTTGAAATACGTGCAGGTTCTTCACCAACCTCTTCTCCAATACAAAACTCTATTATTTCGTTTGCTCCGTATTCCCCATCCGATTGTACAAATTCATATCCGTCAATTAACAAGCTAAATGAACCCTCTCCATATTCGCAGCATAATCCGTCTTCATATAAATCCTCTACTATTAAAGTATAACAACCATCAGCTAAACAAAAGGAATCCTGAACGACTTCTCCTGATTGAAAATCGGGATAATCACCACCCTCGTAAAGAACAGAACCTTCCTCGTCAAGTAATTCCCAAGTTATATCACTTCCATAATCATCAAGCACAAATTCCAATTCGATTGGTGTTTGATCACAACTACTACCTGAATTTCCACAAGGAACACAATCGGGACCACCACAATCTACACCAGTTTCCTGACCATTCTGAATACCATCTGAACATGTCGCTTCCGCAGTTGTTTCTCCACAGACCTTAGAGGCATTATTTACTATATTTTGCAATGAAGTACTGATATAATTTGAAGACCTTGTTACCTGTCCCTCTGAAAACATATACATACAAGCATCATTGACATAATCCATATAGTTCATAAACATGTCAGTTGATCCACATGATGCCACACCGATTTCCGGACAACCATAATATTCCTGTTCAGCATCGGGAGTATCTGCTACATCATCGTCAATTCCACATCCGCCTCCCCAAATATGATCAAGCAACAGATAGTGACCTAATTCGTGCGTCAAAGTTCTGCCTAAATTATATGGTTCTTTAGGGGAAATACTTCCACAACCCTGACCTTTACCAAAAGCGGTAGCATCGATTACAACACCATCTCCATTTCCTGAACCTCCCAGAGGAGAATATCCAAGCACTCCTGTATTGGGAATAACAAAAATATTGATATAACCACTCCAGTCACTACTATTGTCGCCTGTAACTTTATTTACAGTTACAGCCAAATCACCATCTTCAAGCCCATATCCGTCAGGGTGGTTTTTTGTTGCCAAACAAAACTTAAAATGCGCTTTTCCATTATTTATTCCGGGGAAAGTGCTTCCTGCGATGTTTTCCCATTTGCTTATATCTTCATTTGTTCCACCGTAATCTTCATTTAAAACAGCTATTTGACTTTTTGCCAATGCTTTTAGACATTCTATATCAGGATTACTTACTTGTTCGAAGTGTACAGCCATAGGTAAAATAATGGTATCGGAATCAAATTCTCTTAAGCCTATTATACTATTAATCATTTTCAATTTTCTTTCATGTTGTGCTTTATAAATGGGATCTGAAAGCAATATTTTCATTTTTGCATCCATTCCACAAGTTCTCTTATTGCCTGTATTTGAATAACAGGTAATTAATTCATCTTCCTGTGGTTTGAAATTGTCTTTTTCGCAAGCAGTAAAAAATAGTCCTAAAAGGATTACTATT
>JALVEG010000233.1 GCA_027031145.1 Saprospiraceae bacterium
CAGAAATTATTTGGCAGATTATCTGACCAATCAGGGATTTTTTGAAGCTATGAGTTTATCGCTTTCCGAATCTGAAAAGTATGTTAAATTGCTGGGTTATGATGAAAAAGAGTTGGTGTTTATAAATAACACTTCAAATGTTAACTTGAATATCATGCGACCTGAAATGTTACTCTCAGGATTGGAAAACATCAAATTTAATCAAAACAGACAAAACAAAGACCTCAATATTTATGAATTCGGAAGATCATATCATTTTAAAAATGAAGAAATTGAGGAAAAAGAGTATTTATCTCTGTATATGACAGGAAAAAAATATGATGAATCATGGAATTCAGATAGCAATAAAAATGTTGATTTTTATACTCTTAAAGCACATGTGAATAATATTTTGACCAAGATGAATATATCATCTTACCAACTTTCACCCATTGAAGAAGACAGTAGATTTGATTATGGTCTTATTGTCCATAAAGGAAATAATGTTATAGCTAAATACGGTAAAGTAAATTCAATAATGCTTAAAAATACTGATATTAAATCAGATACATATTATGGAGAATTTGAATTTGAAAATCTTATCCGTTTCAGTAATACCAAAATGCATGTTGAAGAGATAAGTAAATTTCCTGTAAGTCGCAGGGATGTTGCTATGATTATTGACAAGAAAATCAAATTTTCCGATATTGAAAAATTAGCTTCCAAAGCGATCAAAAAGATACTTAAATCAGTAAATCTCTTTGATATTTACAGCAATGACGAACAGTTGGGAGAAGGAAAAGTAAGCTATGCAGTTTCCTTGCTCTTTGAAGATAAAACAAAAACACTTAATGATAAAGTGATAGACAAAGGATTTAAGAAATTTATCTACCTTTTGGAGCAGGAATTAGGAGCAAAAGTCAGAAAGTGATATTTAATAAAAATGAAATCTTTCAGGTAAAATTTTTATTATTAGTCCATTGTAAAGTTATTAGGAAGTAGATTTGGAGGGATTAGAATTCCATTGGGGCGATCCCGCTGTACAGCAGGATGGTAATAATAAGAGTTCTGAAATCATTGAAAGCCCCGTTAGGGGCGACATTATGGTAGTAGTGTAGTGTTAATTAGAATGAAAATAATTGTTTTGGCGTTATTTTTGCAAAAGGCAAAAATCATGACAAAACAATGTCTGATAAATGATTTTAGATAAAAAATAGACATGATTCGGGATTAAGCCGAAAAGTTGTGGGTTAGCATCTATTCATAATTTGGGTAGCTGCTAAAAGGCCTTATTCATTTTAGTGTAGAAAGTGATAAAAATACGTTAAAAACGAATTACTGTTTGAGCTCTGACAAAGTCGAGCGAGTTTAATTAGTTTAGTATTTTTATTGCTTTTGGAGCGTTAAGAAATGAATACAGCCTTGATTTTTTTGTTTCGTTTTTTCATCAAGGAAAAAATGAAAATTCAAGATATAATATATTTATATCTGGGAATATTTAATTGCATTTACCAAAGTTGTAAAAAATATACCGGTTTAAAAATTAAAAATTCACAAAAATGAAATACATACTACTCATCCTTTTTGTTTTTAACGTTAAAATTTCATACTCTCAAGCCCTTACCTCACAGGATTATACCAAAAAGGAAATTTATATTACCATGAGAGATGGAATAAGATTATTTACTTCTATCTATTCTCCGAAAGATACAACTATCGATTATCCTGCATTGGTCACAAGGACAACCTATAGTTGTGAGCCTTATGGTGAAAATAATATTCCTGATAATATTATGTATAATCCCGATCTTGTTGCAGAAGGATATATTTTTGTGTTTCAAGATGTGAGGGGTAGATGGATGAGTGAGGGTGTCTTTGAGAATACAAAACCTCCATATTCTTTGTGGGATAAAAATAGGACAGATGAGGTTACAGATGCATGGGATACTTTTGAATGGTTGGCAAAAAACTTAAAACATTTTAATGGAAATATCGGTGTTTATGGGAATTCCTATCTTGGATGGAGCACCTTAACCGCTGCTTCAGCCAATCATCCTGCGGTCAAATGTGCTTTGGCAATGTCGCCTGTTACTGATTTCTTCTTTGAGGATTTTACAAGATATGGGTTGGTAGCTATAAATTACGCTCCGGTTTGGAATGCTTTCGGAATACAAAAAGATTATCCGGCTTCCAAATCCTGGTATCATTTGAGCAATAAATTTATCCTTGATGCCAAAACTAATAAAACAGTAGATTATTACCGGTATTTTCTTGATCTTTTTACTTTGAAGGGCATAGAAAAGGATATGATTGATTCCAATAATGTATTTTGGCAAAAATTAATGGAACATCCAAATTATGATGAATACAGACAAAAGCATAATTGGTTGAATTATATTAAGAATATTAAGACGCAGGTTATGATAGCCGGAGGTTGGAATGATGAACAAAATCTTTATGGTATTTTGAAATCTTATAAAACACTGATATATGATAAATATAGCAATGTGAAGTTGGTTATGGGCCCATGGGCTCATTCTCATCCCAAATCCAGGGATAGTCTTTATTATCTGGGCGATGTTTTTTACGGATATGATCTTGCTGAAAAATATCAAAAAGAAGTTCAGCTTCCTTATTTTGAATATTATCTTAAAGGAAAAGGGGATGAACCTGCATTTAAAATGAAGATCTTTGATACAGGATCGAAAAAATGGATTACGACAAATAATAATCTTTATCATCAAGATGGTATAAAAATAAAATTTTATCTCGATGAATCGGGAAAACTTAGTCATATTAAGAGAGATAAAGCAGGGAGTAGAAGTTATGTTTCCGATCCTTTCAATCCGGTTCCATTCATTGAGGAAAGACAATTTTACTATATCGCTCCTAAATATTATATGACGGATGACCAGAGATATGCAGGCAAAAGAAAAGATGTTTTGACCTATGTATCGGAACCATTGATCAGAGATATGACAGTGTTTGGTGCACCTAAAGCAAATATTGTGTTTTCAACTGATCATACAGATGCAGATATTTATGTAAAAATAATAGATGAATATCCCCCGGACAGGACAGCTGAAAAAGAAGATAAGTCAGAAGTTAACTATAAAGGTTATCAGCAGTTGGTAAGAATGGGATATATCAGGGGAAGATTTCGTAAAAGTTTTTCAGATCCGGTTCCTTTTGAACCCGGTAAATTGACAGAAGTAAAGGTACCGATGTTGGATATTTTTCATACTTTCAAAAAAGGGCACAGGATTGTGGTACAGGTCCAAAGTTCGGACTTTCCCCTGTTTGATATAAATCCTCAAAATTATATCGATAATGTTTATGATGCAGAAAAAAAGGATTTTGAAAAAGCTGTTCATTCGGTTTATGGAAATAGCTATATTGTTTTACCTCTAAAATAGAAATTGTAAAATATTTCAATAATTTTAACTATTAATATTAAACATATAGAATTAATGAAAAACATACTTTTACTTTTAATTATTGTATTCTCCATTGCTTCTTGCACAAAGGACAATGAGATCACAATAGAAGAATATCTTGAACAACATGGACTGGTTGCTCAAAAACACAGCTCCGGTATTTATTATATAATTGAAAAAGAAGGAACCGGAGGACATCCTAATGTCAACAGTTTTGTCACGATGAATTACAAAGGTTATTTTTTAAATGACGAACAATTTGATTCATCTTATGACAGAGGAGAACCACTGAAATATTACCTCAATGGATTGATACTTGGATGGCAAATAGGAGTTCCTTTGTTTAAAAAAGGTGGGAAGGGAAAATTATTTATTCCTCCTGAGTATGGATATGGCAGTAATCCTCCAACCGGTATTCCTAAAGATGCGACTCTGATTTTTGATATAGAATTGATAGATTTCAAATAAATTTTACAATTTATAAATATTATGGACTTTCTTTTTATACAGATTATAGATTTTTAATTTTTTTAACAAATCAAATTATTATAATTCTTAATGTGTAAATTTATTATTGATAGTGTTGTATATATTAAATTTATTTTTTATATAAAATATTAAAAAAAAACATTTCTTTTTACTGAATTATATGTTAAAAAAATATTTATTTTGTTAAAATAAAGTTTGGAAATTAAAAAAAAACATATTATATTTATAACTTAATATAAAACCTTTTGAATTATGATGAATGAAAAAGTTAAAGTGATAATGACAAAAGATCCTATCACTGTTGGCCCTAAAGATACTTTAGAAAAAGCAACCAAGATATTAAAGGACTATCGTATTGAACATTTGCCTGTAATTGATGAAAATAAGAAGTTACTTGGTATTATTTCCTTTTTTGACTTATGGGAATTGGATAAAAGTCATGATGAATATAAAAATATCAAAGTTGAAGATGTTATGACTAAAAGAGTAGCCAAACTTAATCCGGGAGATAAAGTTGGTTCTGTTGCCGAGATATTTTTAGAAAATCTTTTTGAAGCGATTCCAATTGTCGATGACGAAAATACATTAGTCGGTATTGTTACAATGCTTGATGTCGTTTGGTATGAATATAAGAAAGAATATCCACGTCATTATGGTGATTTTGTTCATTTCAAAGATTACCACATGGAAAATATTAAAAATAAAGAGGATTGATTCATTTAAGAATTTCTTTTTCATAAAAAAAGCTGTGTTTTATAAAATACAGCTTTTTTTTATACCTATGAATTTAAAAATGTATTATTGAAAATATACCTGACTCACCTGTTTTTATCATTTTGACACCTAAAATTAAACTTTTTTCATCATAACGTATTAATTTTAATATCATCTTTATTGAAGTTAAAAAAGCGAGGAAAACAGGAAAAAACACAGGAATAACACTTTCTTTAGCACACAAATTGAAATTTAACCAAAAAATGAAATACATCAGCACCCATCCCCGGCCCTTCCCTCGCAAAGGGAAGGGAGAAGTGGATGAACTTAATCATTAGAAAAAGCTAAATTTGGTTTATATTGTCATAAGCAGATTTGTTTTTTAAAGGATAAAAGTGGTGCTTTTGCGGGTTGCAGCTTCCTCCCTTGTAAGGGAGGATTGAGGTGGGTTCTATAAAAAAAATACCTATAATATTTGTATGCAAAGGAAAGGGCTTAGTTATAGCTACGGCGAGTATTTTTAACGAAAATATTGGAAAATTAAAATTGAATATATTTGTCATTTTAGAGTTTATTTGGTAAACCATCAATTTTATTATTGAAAATATACCTGACTAAGAGCAAAATATATTATCATAATCGCAGAATATATACTACTTGCAATAAACCTCCAATCCAAAGCGATAACATTTTGAATAATATAATTCCCGATCAATGACATTGGAATATTTATAAGATATGAAAGCGATGCTGTTTGCAGCAGATGCAAATTGATGAGATCAAACTGACCTGTAAAAATATCTATAAATGCAAAATGCCGGAACAACCATATCGGATTGAAGAATATCACAACAGCTACAGCTTTTATTATTTTACGTTTAAAGCTGGTAAAATGTATTTTTGTATAATTTTCCAACCAGGCAAAAAATGTTGGTATTTCTACTGCATATAATGTAGAGCCAATTGCAAATAAACCAAAAAATCTCAGCCATGAAAATCCTCCTGTCAAATAAGCAGCAAATCCATCACTGACAGCAAGGATAATACCGCCCCACAAAATATCTTTTTTATTGAAAATTAATTTCAAAATAATACCTATTTAGATACAGAATCAGCCGATTTGAATATTCTACTCCAATTTATGCCGTTTGACATACTTCCGTTTTTAGTTGAGAACCATATAAACAGTGGTTTACCAACGATATGATCTTCAGGAACAAAGCCCCAAAAACGCGAATCTTCGGAATTGTGTCTGTTGTCACCCATTGCCCAATAATAATTTTGCTTAAAAGTGTATGAATCAACTTCCTTGCCATTTATATAAATCTTGCCGTTTTTAACACTTAGATCATTATTTTCGTAAACATTGATTATCCTGTTGTAAAGAGCGATATTTTCAGGCGTCAATTTAACTGTTTTACCTTTTTCAGGTATCCAAATAGGTCCGTAATTGTCCAGACTCCATTTATTAAAATGTTTTGGGTCATTTGGAAAAAGGGTAGGGTCAATCTTGTTTTCTACTATCTCCAATATTTTTTCTCCACTTGCATCATTTATCTTTTTTAATTGCTCATCATCAAGGAAGTAATAAATACCCCTGCCATGAGCACTGGTGATTCCCCATTTCTCCAATTTCTTTTTACTTATTTTTAATCTTTTTTTAGCAATGTATTTAAATTGTCTGTGAGTAGGATCTCTTTGCTTTACTCCGTCAATATAAATTTCTCTGTCTTTTATCAATAGAGTATCACCTGCCTGAGCTACACATCTTTTGATATAATGATCTTTTTTATCAATTGGTCTTACAATGACATCATTAGTTTTTACTTTTTGTCTAAGTTCCGGATCATATTGCAGGTATTCAGATAGATTTTGCTTAACCTGACTTACTGCATACGATCTGGTCGATGTAAGATAGATACTGTCACCGGCAGGCCAGTTAAAAACGATCAATTTATTTCTTTCTACCTGCTCGATAGGTTTAAGTCTATAATATGGTAAACTTGGTTTTGTCAAATATGATTCGGTATTTAAAAAAGGGATTCTGTTATGCAACAAAGGAACCATCGCTACAGTCATAGGAGTCCTGATACCATAATGAGCCTTACTGACAAAAAGATAATCCCCGACTTTCAATGAGCCTTCCATTGAAGGGGTAGGTATAACGTATGCTTCGATCAGGAACATTCTGATAAATGCCGCAGCAAAAATAGCAAAGGTCAATGATTCTATCCATTCTCTCCAAACAGGACGTTTGAATGGATTTTTTTGCATTATTTTGTTATACTCTCTTTGTTTTCCTTCTTTTTTTGCTTTTGCAAGTTTGTCGTTTATTTCTTTTTCTAAAGTAACAGCCGGGCCTTTATATTTAGCATTTTTATCAAATGCTAATATGAAAAAAGCTAACGGTGCATAAAAAAAAGTCAATACAGTCCATTTGAAATCGTATTTTCCAAATGATTTCACCAAATCTATGGACATGCTTATGAAAACAAAAAAATTGACTATAGGAATAAACAGATATATTACTTTCCAGGTCTTTTTCCCGATAATTTTAGCCATTTCGATGAAATTCATCACGGGTATCAATCCTTTCCATCCTTCAACATTGGCTTTTGGAAACAGGAAAAACAAACTAATACTTAATAAAATATATGAAACGATAAAAAATAATAATACTGTCACTTTGCTATGATTTTGATGTAACTACTCAGGTAGGTGTTTTTTCAACCAAAATGACTCTACCTGAGTAGTTACGTTTTGATAAAATAAAAAAAATGTTCTTTAAAAAAACTTCAAAGGTAGTAAAAAATTGTCAATGCCTACAAATATTAGATAAGTGTAATGATGATTTCGATAAAAGTTTTATAAAGATCGGGAATCTTTTGGCTCAACATGAATATTAATATCAATATTCGGAAAATCAATATTTATTTTTTCTTCCAGTTCATCACAATAGTCATGAGCCTTTCTGACAGTAACATTTTCATTGACTTTTAATGTAAAATCAAGGTATTTTTGAGGTCCTGATTTTCTGCTTCTCAATCTTTGATATTCAATTTCCTGTTTTTTATCGATATAGTCATCTATGATTTTTTTTATTCTTTCCATTTCTTCTTTTGGAAGCTGGGAGTCTACAAGAGGAGAAAAAGCATTGTTTAACAATTGAAAAGCTTCATAAATTATCAGTAATGCAACCAAAATGGCAATAACAGGATCAAGCCATGAATACCCGGTAATATAAATTAGAAGAAAACCAAATGCAACCCCGGCAGATGTGTAAATATCTGTTTTTAAGTGTAAAGCATCTGCTTCAAGAGCAATGGAATCATGTTTCTTTGCAGCAGAATACAATTTTCTTGAAACAAAATAATTAATAACCATTGAAACTAACATAACGATGATTCCATATTCAATAAATTCAATTTTCCCCTTTGTGATAAACCTTTTTACAGCTTCATAAATAATCCAAATCGCAGCGATGAAAATTAATAATGCTTCCAAAACTCCTGAAATGTTTTCGTATTTTCCATGTCCGTAAGGATGATCTTCATCGGGTGGTTTTGATGATATCTTTATAGAAATAAATGCGATTAAAGACGCTAAAAGATCTATTCCCGAATGAATGGCTTCGGACATTAAACTTACAGATCCCGTAATTATGCCTATTATCAGTTTTATAATAATAAGAAACAGATTTGAAAAAATAGAAAGTCGTGCTATTTTAATTTTTTCATTGACCATTAAACAAAGATATTGTAATTTTATTAAATAATATTTTTATTTATGTTATTTTTACAGTATCTACACAGTTAGAGTGCTTTTGAAGTGAAAAAAGAGTGTTTTTCAGCCAAAATGATTCTGTCTGAGTCGATACTTTTTATCTAAATAATAATTTGAACGTATGAAAGATCTGAAAATATATTTTCCGGTTGTTTTGTTTTTAATTTTATTAAGCTCTTGTACCCATAGATATTATTCAAGAAATGATTACAAGTATCCTAAGCCTGTTGATACTTATGATAAACAAATAAATTATCAGATTAAGAAGATTTATTCTGAAGGAAATGTTTTTGTCGATAATACTTTTGATGGAGCCGGAATGAATGGATTTAAGAGATTAGATGATAGTACATATCAGGTTACCATTGAACCGGAAAATTTTCCTGTAAATGATAGCCCATGGTTTTCTTTTAAAATATGGAGCGATACAATCAGAAAAGTTTATTTAAAACTTAATTACTTACATGGTCATCATCGTTATATTCCTAAGATAAGTTCGGACAGGATTCATTGGAAAATGATAGATACAACGCATCTTGATATTGCCAATGACAGAAGTTATGCCGTTTTTTCACTTGAATTGGATACAGCCAAACTTTGGGTTTCTGCACAGGAACTAATCAATTCCACGGATGTTAAAGAATGGATGAAAAATTTAAGGGACAATAAGTATATTCATGATATAAGATCTATTGGTAAAAGCAAATTGGGAAGAGATATTGATTATTATAGAATAGGAAAGGGAAGTTCAGCAGGGAAGGATGTGATAGTTTTACTCAGCAGACAGCATCCCCCCGAAATATCGGGATTTCTCGCGATGAAATCTTTTATAGATGAATTACTTGTCGAAAATAAGTTGACTTCGGATTTTTATGATAAATATGATATATGGGTATTCCCGCTTCTTAATCCGGATGGTGTTGATCTTGGACACTGGAGACACAATGCCAATGGAGTTGATCTTAACAGGGATTGGGCATATTACCGCCAACCTGAAATTGATGCTGTTACCGGTTTTATTGTTAAAAATGCAAAATCGAAAAAAAATAAAGTTGTTCTTAGTATTGATTTCCATTCGACACAAAAGGATGTTTATTATCTCTATGATGATAGTTTCAAAACGGAACTGCATGATCTTGTAAAATATTGGATCAATAGCATTGACAGACTGATATATCCGTTTACAAGTGTGAAATCACCTGAACCTCTCTCGAAACCATATTCAAAAGTTTGGTTTTATATGCAGTTCAAGGCAGAAAGCCTGACTTATGAAGTCGGTGATGAAACTCCAAGGGATATTATTGATAAAAAAGCGCGCATTGCGGCGGTTACAATGATGGATCTTTTAATAGGTGATGATGATTAATATGGATAGTAAAATAAAAATACTAAGCATAATCATTGTTTTTATATTATTATCTTGTGGAAAATCCGCTAAAACTTCACAAAACAATTCTTCAATTAATAATATTAAATGGCATTGGGAAGATGAATTCAATGAAAAGGATAAAATCAAATTAAAAACATGGATTGAAAAGACTGTTTTTGCTACTGAAAAAACACTTGGTAATTTTCCGTTTGACATAAATATTTATTTTCATAAAAGCAAAAGTTCCAGGGAACCTGTTCCCTGGGCACATACCGAAAGAGGTGATACTCAATCAGTTCATTTTTTTGTATCTCCGGATTATCCATTGGAAGATTTTATTGATGATTGGACGGCTCCGCATGAGATAAGTCATCTTACACTTCCTTTTCTCGGTAAAAAGTATTCGTGGTTTGCCGAAGGTTATGCCACATATATGCAATGTCAAATCATGAATACAATGGGAACTATGTCTGATAAAGAAACGAAAGAAAAATATAGATCTAAGATCGATGATGTCAAAGATAGATTTATGTGTGAAGCTCCCTTCGTTAAAGTGGTGGACAGTCTTAGAAAAAAGCATGATTTTCCTGCGATGTATTGGGGGAGTGTCAGCTATTTTATCAAAACTGATTCGATGTTAAAAAATAGTGGCAAAAAGGGATTAAATCAACTTATCAAAGAATATCAGTTATGTTGCAGAAACCAAGATAAAAACATGAGTGATCTAATAAATTCTCTCGATAGTTTAGCAGAAAGCAATATTTTTTCGGATCTCTTGAAAAAATATGAAAAAGAACCGGCTTTAAATATGATTTCAGGTTATAATAAATGAATTTGGAATAAAATTATTTATGCAATTTCACAGATAATTATCAACATTTTTATGTTTTATTATCCGTGCATTAGTGGCTTTTTAGACCTAACTCATAAATTAGTTTGTTTCATAGATCAATTCACTTATCATACCTTCCTTCATGGAATATGATGTTACTCTTAAAACTTCAGCTTTAGATATTTCCAAACTGAATTTTATCAAAATAAAAGCATATACGATCAATCTTTTTCTTTCATTTGGAATAGAGTCTATTTTTAATCTTTCTTCATATGTTGTATATGCTACGGAATCAAAAAAATCATCAAAATCATTTGGGCTGAGTTCAAATAAATGGTCATTGATATTCCTGGATTTGTGTGTGTGTAAAACCTCAAATGACCCTGCCGTACCAATCAATGTTGAAATTTTATATTTATTGATTTCATTTTGAAGTTCCACCGTATTTGTAATGAGAAATTCAAGAATGTTTTTAACAATATTTTTATCAAATGGTTCTAAGTTTTTAAACTTATGGTATAATTCAATAATTCCAATAGGATAGGATCTTTTAAAAATGATATCATTTATATCTGATATGATAAATTCAACACTTCCTCCTCCTATATCCATTATAAGATTGTACCCCTGTCTTAATGCTCCCGCTATTTTTGCACCGTTGAAGATCAGTCTTGCTTCCCGTTTACCGTCTATGATGTTGATTTTTATTCCTGTTTTTTCTTCCAGGATTTTGGCAAATTCAACTCCATTTGCAGATCTCCTGAACATGGAAGTTCCATAGGCTAGATATTTATCAACATTGTATTTTTTTAGCAATGATTTGAATTGCATTAATACATTTAAGCCCCTGGTGATAGCTTCATCATCCACAGAATCAAAACCACCATATGCAAGTTTAACAAAATGCCGGCTACGATTTATGACATTAATTTCTCCATTATTGCCTTTTTCGACAATTATCATGTGAAAGGTATTTGTCCCCAAATCTATTGCAGCATATCTTTTCATTATTTTGCAGGCTTATATCTTCCGTTTTTTAAATCATCAAAAAATCTGATTCCCATATCGGTCATACTATTTGCAAAAAGAGGTTTCCCCTTTTCATCATAAAATAAAAAATAATAACAACCCGGACTATGGAAAAAATCAGCTTCAATTATCGGATTTCCTTTTTTTAGAAATACAACATGCCCCATTGGTTTGCATGACGATTTTACCGCAGGAGTTCTTCTGAGATTTATATTACTCAGAAAACTTCTGATCGATGCATTATTGTCCTGACTCATTGAAAAGTCAAGATCTTCAAAAATAACATCAAGATAATCGGCATATTTATAGATCTGATCATAAATGTGCTTAGGCAATGGTCTGTATCTTGTTATTTCTTCCGGTTTGGAATTCTCTTTTTTAGCTGATATATTGGCATTGCTTTTATCCGGATTCCTGTTTGTGTTTTTCGTACTATTATTACAGGAAAAAGCTAAAAATAAGGGTAACATC
>JALVEG010000234.1 GCA_027031145.1 Saprospiraceae bacterium
GAGAAATAAAAAGATTATCTTTCAGGTGTTTTTTGTGTAATGCTTTGAATATATCAAATCCAAAATCATTGTTAGATCGTGCAAGATCACAGACATCCTGATTGTCCGAACATTGAAATTTTACTTCATTATTTTTGCCACAAGATACAAGGGTAAAGACAAATACCGATAGAAAGAAAATATATTTTTTCATATTAAAGTGATTTTAAAATTTTACGTTCAACATAATAGACGTAAAATATTTTAAAAGGGTTGGGAAAATTAAATAATATATAGAATTTATTCAGTGTATTTTGATATTCAATTGGTATAATTCAAGAAAATGACAAAAGAAAAAAATTTCATCTTTTTGAAAAAAAAGAAAAAAACTTTGTCTCAAATACAATATTTTTCTAAATTTGCACTTTGTAATACAAAGCACTTTGTTATGGATACTAAAATACAAGAAGAATTAAAACATATAAGGAGTATGATGGAGAAGTCGACCAGATTTCTATCATTGAGTGGTTGGGCAGGTATAATGGCAGGAATATATGCATTGACAGGAGCATATTTTGCTTATAGGCTTATCTATAAATCAAAGACAATAATTTATTATGATTTTGTTGATGGAAAATTTTCAACCGGAGCTTTTATTTTACTTGGAATAGCCTTAGCTATATTTGTTCTTACATTAGCAACAGCCCTCTATACAAGCTCAAGAACAACCAAGAAAGCAAATAAAAAACTTTGGACTCCGGCAGCGATAAAATTGATATACAATATGGCAATTCCTTTGGTGGTCGGGGGAATTTTATCAATTATACTCATTCTAAAGGGAACTATTGGTTTGGTAGCACCGGTTACATTGATATTTTATGGACTAAGTCTGATTTTGGCTGCAAATTATACTTATGGCAATGTGAAGATTTTGGGAATTTTTGAAGTGATTATCGGTTTGATAGCTTCATATTACCAAGGATATGGATTATTTTTTTGGGCTTTAGGTTTTGGCATTTTTCATATCATTTACGGTATTTTTATGTATTTAAAATATAAAAAATAGTTATGATAAACTTTTTCCAAGATCTTGATAAGGCATTTGACAACAAAATAAGACTGGGTATAATGTCTGTGCTGATGGTAAATGAATTTGTAGATTTTACTGAATTAAAACAATTGATGTCACTTACGGATGGCAATCTGGCCAGTCATATAAAAGCATTGGAAAAAGCAAACTATATAAGCGTAAAAAAATCATTCTTGGGTCGAAAACCTAACACAAAATACAGTGCAACCGAGCAAGGAAAAATTGCATTTAAAAAGCATGTAGATGCTTTGGAAAAAATATTGAAAGGTAAGGGATTGTAGAATTTTGCTAAGAGGTTGGAGAATGGAAAGTATTTTAGCCAAGAGGTCAAGAGATCTTTGGCTTGGAGCGGAGAGAGAGCTGTCTAAACCAAAAGGTTGAATCCCACTGTATAGCGAGATGGCTCAGATTAAGGTAAGATCTTTTTTGAGATAAAAGTTTCTAACCTCTGGTTGCATTGGGAAAATATATACAATTTTTTTTAATTATATACTTTGTATTTCAAAGTTCTTTTATTTAACGATAAAAAACCGAAACTTATGAAAGACATTAAAAAGAAACTAATCGATTGGTACAATATTACAATTACAGCAGAGAATGAATAATAAAAATAATAATATTTTATCTAAGTACAAAATGGATTATTAGAAAAAATAATCCTGTTTGATATAAATAAAATTTTTCACAACTTAAAGATTGCCTAATTTCAAGCAATCATAAAAAAATCTTTTAATATGTTTGAAATATATTTTTTATTAGCTTTAATCCTTGTTTTTTTGATAACGATAATCTACTTAACTGTTAGATGGATAATCAAATCCGATGCAAAATTGGAACGTTTCTTGTTTGTAATGTATATTCTTACTTTGTTTTTGTCATTACTCGGGTTTACAATACATAATAATCAATATTTTGTAGCAATTGATCCGATGTACAATGATTGCTATATTCCATTTGGAGGAAAACATATTATTACATTATTAGTATTTACTATATTATTTTGGATATCTATGCTAATAGTATGGATAAACGGAAAATCTTTACCCCCTCTTACATTAGTATTGTCCTATGTTTTTATATTAATAGGGATTGTACTAAATATCATTGTAGCATTGCAAGTTAGTTCTCACAATACTGAAGGACTTAAAAATGGAAATGATGGTACTTTTTTCTTCATTTTTACACCGGTTTTAGGAATCATCTTAGCCATTTTACTGCTCATTAAGACACTAAACCAAAATTTCAAGGAACTAAATCCGAGAGAATACAATAGTAAAATATTAAATAAATTAAATAGTTTCTTATATCAAAGCAGTATCCTGCCTATTTGGACATTTGTTTTTACTTTTCCTGTTTTTATAATAATAACAATGATTCTAATTCTTTTTGGACAAGAAGCAGATTCAATAATTAAGGTTTTTACAGATACGACAACCTGGAGGTTTTCTCAACAAATGCATCCACCAATCCTGGATCATCATGGTCACTACCTTTGTACTGTTGCAGCTAAAGGAAATCCCAAAATTGTCAAACCTTTAGGTATAGGAATAAGAAGAGGAAATCATATTATAGTAAATAGACAATTAAAAGTTGCAAATGCTTTTGAAGAAATGATACAAAGGTTTTCACCAGGAATTCATAGAATTATAAGGAGATTTTATGACAAATATGGGTATAATATTTCAACAAAAATAAATAATGAAAGAATGTCAAATATTACATATTTATTGATGAAGCCTCTTGAATATATTTTTGTGATATCGCTTTATCTTTTTTGGAAAGATCCGGAAAAATTAATATCAAAACAATATAAAATTTAATATAATATTCTACTAATCATTGATGATTTAATATTTGTAATTTTTTATCACACACCATATTCCTTTGCGTACCTTTGCGTGTCCTTTGCGACCTTAGCGGGAAAATAAATAAAATCTTACATTCTGTTATATCCCGCAAAGTGCCGCAAAGGTATCGCGGAGTTTCGCTAAGGTACATTTTTCCCATAGAAATAACGCCAATGGTTCATTTTAATATATCATCTAATTATTTGAATTTATCTAATCGGCATTTTTCATAAGTGAAAAAAATTTAATGTAAGTACTCTGGCAGGGTGCTTTTGAGATGAAAAAATTCGATTTTTTTGCTAGATGAAGCTTATTTTTTGAAGGCATAACTTGTCCCGCAAAAAGGCGGGAGTGGAGCTACGTCGAAAAAAATAGCTGAAATATAGCAAAAAAAGAGTTTCTTTCAATCAAAATGACTCTACGTGAGTAGTTACTCCATTATTATCTTCTTCCGTGTATTCATTTCGGGAATTTCCATTATATACACTCCGGCTTTTAAATTTTGGAGATTAACTTTAATTAAATCAATATTTTGCCCTTTGTTTTCTTTCATTCTGTAAACAACTCTGCCTTTTATATCCATAATATCTATGGTTATTTCTCCATAATAATCTCCTTTGATAATCACATTAAATTCGTTTTTTGCCGGATTGGGGAAGATAACAACATCTTTGGGATTGATGATATCATCAAGTGTAGCAGTAGTAAAGCCTTTTAGTTTTTTATCAGAATACAGATGATATTCACCCGGCTTGAGATTTATCAATTCCGAAGTGCTTATCACATTGATACTATCGCCTTCAAAATAGTCATACCACCATCCTGCATGTTGAAATGCCGGATTTATACCTGCCGGTTTTACACTGAAATTTCCTATAATTGTCACATTTTCTTCCGTACTGTTCAGATGTATTGATTTTTGATATGAACTTAGATTGTAAGTGAAATCCGTTGTGCTGAAAACATCCTCTTTCTTTTTCAAATCAATCAATTTGCTCCAAAAATCATATAGTTCCTTACGATCCTGAACATCCTGATAATCCCATCGTACCGGTTTGGGAGACAATCTGCAATTGTCACTGATAGAACCGTCTTCACATCTGTTTATCGAATAATCATAACCCAATTCACCGAATTCCCATATCATTTTAGGTCCCGGCAGGGTGAAGAAAAACACTCCGTCCAGTTCCATCCTGTCCAATGCGGTAGCAAGATTTTTTACGGAATAACTTCCGCTTGAATTGCCGTATTTAAGGTTTTTGTACATCAACCTTTCTTCATCATGGCTTTCCATATAACCTACCAAATGGGGTTTGCTCCACCCTCTTTGCTTATGTGTTACCCACGAGAGATTGGATGAATATCCCATACTTGCTTCATTATACTCATGATTCATATTGCCCCACAACATCATACCGTAATTTGACAATACTTTTTCCTCACTATTGGCAGCAAAATGTTCCAAAATCACATAAGCAAGGCTGTCCTGTTCCCAAATATAATCAGCATAATCTTTCAGGATAGCGATTCTCCCTCCATCATAAGCGGACATTTGATCATTGTTGTAACTTTGTTTTTGGGTAAATCCTTTACTAAGATCAAATCTGAATCCATCGACATGATATTCAACTATCCAATGCTTCAATCCTCTTTTGACATAATACTTAGTTGCCGGAGATTCATGATTGAAATCGTAACCGACATTGAACGGATGTTTTGCAACCTGATTGAACCAAGGACTATCTGCCGAAGGTCTGAAATTTGCATTGTCCCAAAATAATTGTGCCAAAGGACATTGACTGAAAGCATGATTATAGACGACATCCAATATCACAACCATACCTCTTGAATGAGCTTCATCTACAAATGCTTTAAACGAATGCGGATCTCCGTAATATTTGTCCAGTGCATAATGATATGAGGGGTTGTATCCCCAACTGTTGTTTCCTTCAAATTCATTTACCGGCATCAATTCAATTGCATTGACGCCCAATCTTTGCAAATAATCCAGAGTATCTGCCAGAGATTGATAACTGTGATCTTTAAGAAAATCCCTCATCAATAGTTCATAAATAATCAGTTTTTCTTTTGCAGGTTTAACAAAATCATCATTTTGCCATATAAAATCATCTTTTCCTGTAGTAAAAACAGAAACTATTCCATTAGTTTTATCTTCGGGATATGGCTTCAAATCAGGAAAAACGCTGTTAGGGATATATTTGTCATTCCATGGATCAAGAACTATTTCGCTATACGGGTCACCGATTTTAATCTTCCCGTCAACAAGATATTGAAAAGCATATTCTTCTTCAGGATCCAAACCGGATAATTCGATCCACCACCTTTTGCCATCAGGAGTATTTGCCAGCTGAAAATCCGTATTTATTTTCCAGTTATTAAAATCACCAAGGAGAAAAACATGTTCTTTCCCGGGTGCATATAAGGTAAAAACAGCAGTACTGTCATCTTTGATCGTAATACCATCTTCCGTATCGTCAGGCAGGTCAGACACATTATTTGTCAACGGAACGGTATAATAAAAAGATACGGTTTTGAATAAAGTATCTGCATTTGCAATAATTTTAACAAAATGAGTTCCGGGATTGGAAGCGGTTAAATAATAATTTAATTCCGGTCCCCAATCATTAAATAATTGCAAATCGTCTTCATAAAGGGCAAATTGTACATTTTGAGATGCCGAAACTTTGACAGGAATCACATCATTTAGTTTGACAATAATATCTGTTTGAGAAGGCGAATTAAGTGTAACAATAAATCCTGCATCATCGGGATAAACATCAACAAAAATATCTTTTCCGCCAGTGTCTTTACCTTCTTTGCTACCGTTTGCATTTCGAAAAACAAAAGCCATTTTTTTAACAATTTCTCCTGCATTGATACCGTAATAGGCTTTTATGCTCGGGCTAATTGTATATGTATATAGATTGGCTTCACCCTGTACTTTTGTCATTTTCCAAGCAGCATTTGCCACTCCCCAGGACGTAACCACATGTTTCCAGTCGCTGCTACTGTTGCTGGCAGAAGTTATCACTCCTGTATGCAGATAAACATCACAATTGCAGTCTTTGAGACCGGCGGTTCCTTTAGCTGCATCAAAAGTAATAGTAACTTCGTCATCGACTTTTGGAAACGCAGGATCCGAAGTCACTACCTGACCAATCAAAGAGGAAGACAAAAACAAGGCAATTAAAAGGGGAAGATATTTCATACTTAGTTGTTTTATTATAGAATGGTGAAATTATAAAAAATATTATAATAAAGGTATAATCTATATAAATATAAAAAAATGAGGCTGTATTAAAAACATCCTCACTTTCTTTTTTTGCAATATATTTTTATATTTAGTGTCTGTTTTCGGGCAGACACTATTTACTAATACCCTGGATTTTGCTTCAAATTGGGATTATTGCTAAGATCCGAAGAGGGTATCGGAAACAGATTTCTATATTCAGGAGTTGCAACACCTTCTTTCTCTTTTCCTTTCCATTGCCATAAATAATCTCCTCCTGTAAATTTACCAAATCTGATCAAATCAGTTCTACGGTGTGCTTCCCAGTAAAATTCCCTTGCCAATTCATCCAATAACAAATCCAGATTCAAATCCGTTTCAGTAATATCTCCTGCAGTTCCGTGATAAGCTCTTTCTCTGACTTTATTGAAATAATTGACGGCATCTGACATATTTCCTCCTTCTGCTCCTCTCAAAATAGCTTCAGTCGCCATAAGATAAACATCTGCTAATCTGAACATCGGAAAATCAGTATCCGGAAATGTAGGATCCGACCCCTGTGCTCCATCCGAGGTCAAATTTTTAAATTTCACTACTGCATATCCGTCTGTAAAAGTAGCCACATCATCTATATCAAGGTTTTGCCCATCGGTATAAAACATTCCCCTACTGTCAAAACTGGTTAAATTTATTGCATAAGTATAATCGGGCTTGTCAATGTACAAAAATACATCATAGGTACCTGATTTTTCAATATTAATATTGTCTCCCCCATATTCCAAAATAGCATCAGCTCCTGTATCACCGAGGTTTACATCCCAGTTGCCGTTTGCTCTAAATTTAAATTGTCCCGGATTCAAATCAAGATTTACTTTCATCGCTTTGGCTGCAGTATCCCAAACCATAGCCACATCATTATCCCATCCCTGAGCCGCATCACCAACAATAGACCATTCTCTTTTTTCAAGAACATAAGTTTTATCATTCATATTAACTTTTATAAAATAAAGTCCTTTTTCAGCTACTACGATAGTATCTCCGGCTATTTCCAGAGTGCCATCAGCACCATTATCCCCGAAATAATATGAAATATCGGGATAAGGTGTAAAAAAGAATTTGCTGTTACCTTTATCAAAGTAAATATGTCCCTCATAAACTTTATCTGAACCTTGTGATGATAAAGTAGTTTCTGAATTAGTAGCATCCCATCCCTGATAATCTCCGGGAACATAAATCACCGGATATTGTTTTGTATTCCCTTCATTCGGTTTGACAATTACTCCTCCCAGATCGGAATATAATCCGACAAATTGCTTAGTGGTTCTGGTTCCATACCAACCACTGTTTACTCCGTATTCAAATGGATCCATACTACCTCCAATAGCAGCATGAATAATAAATGTAGTTCCTCCCCATGTTCTGGTATGTACACCATCAAAAGTTACAGGAAATATTATTTCATTTGACTTATCATTATCAGCAAGAAACAAATGTTCATATTCGGGTTCAAGTGTATAACCTGCATTTATGATTTTATTGCAATAATTCAAACATTCCGTATATTTTGGAGTACCGGTATAAACTTCAGCATTGAGATACAATTTTGCTAAAAGCGTCCAAACTGCTGCCTGGTCTGCTCTACCGTATTGATTTGTACGGGCAGGAACTATTTTGTTTTCAATATCTTTCAATTCGGATTCGATATATGCAAAAAGATCATTTGCATTTGTTTGTTCAGGGAAAAAAGCACCGGGAGCATCTTTTTCGGTTACAAAAGGGACATTTCTGAATAAATCCAAAGCATGCCAGTAGCTTAAAGCCCGTAAAAATCTTGCTTCCGCTCTATAGCCTTTAACTTTTTCTTTCAAATCTGCCGCTACATTCCTTGAATCCAGTTTCTCGTCTGTAGTTTCTCTCAGGAATTCATTGCAAAGTGAGATTTGATAAAATACTCTGCTGTAAAAAGCAAATATAAAACCATCATCGGGACCCCATGTCTGATAATGAAAATTCTTTATTGTCTGATCATTCCAGGCAATAATAGCTTCATCCGTAGGAAGTTCCTGATGATACCAATATCCTCTAAGATATTGTCCGAATCCTTCGTCAATACCGGAAATATCAGCTTTACCTGCAGGTCCCTGTTGTCCTGATACTGCAAGTCCTGCATACAATTTAGCCAAAACTTTTATGTAAGATTCAGGATCATCGTATACAACTGCCGAAGTAATAATATCCTTATCCAACGGTACGGTATCCAAATCTTTAAAACAACCGGTTCCAAAAGAAAATATGGTAATTAAAACCAATAATGTTAAATATTTATATGTCTTCATTTTTCTAAAAATTAATTGTTTATTAAAAATTTACATTTAAACCTAAAACATAAGTTCTGGGTCTCGGATAGACATTGTTATCAATACCATTTCCTAATTCAGGATCCAACCCGTCATATTTAGTATAATAAAACGGGTTTTGAAGTGTTGCATAAATTCTCATAAATTTTCCTACAACATTGTTGAAATTATAACCAACTGTAAAATGATCAAACCTTAAAAATGAAGCTTCTTTTACATAATAATCACTAAAAGTCAGATTGCCCTGATCTTCCACATTCAAATCTACAGCTGACCTGTGAATATTCCATAAAACTCCTCCTGTGTTCAATCTGTTAAGATAACCTATATCGGTTTCGACATTATTGTAAACATAATTGCCTATGTAAGCTCTACCCGCAAATGAAAAATCAAAATTCTTGATTCTCAATTTACTTGAAAAACCCATTGTATAATCCGGTGCCGGTTTTTGAAATCTGTATTTGTCAGAATCATTAATTTTGCCATCTCCATTCAAATCTTCAAATTCACCTTCAAGAATGTTTCCGGTTTCATCATATTTTTGTTTATATACATAAAAAGCATAAGGCTCATATCCAACACTGTGAATCTGAATGTTGGAACCTACACCACCTGCAATTCCACCTGTAAGTACTCCCTTGTAAGTAGAATCCTGTGTTGCAGTCAATTTTGTGATTTTGGATTTATTATATGAAAGGTTGTAACTAAAATCCCATTGAATATTATCTGTTTTCACCGGAGTCATATTGACCGACAATTCCATTCCCTTGCTTTCCATTGATCCTACATTGGTAGTTATAAAGTTAGTAAGATTAGTACCGGCAGGTACAGGGATATAGTTAAGCAAATCTTTTGTTTTTCTTTGATAAATATCAAATGTTCCCGATAACCTGTCATTTATTATTGAAAAATCAATTCCCGCATTTAAGGTAGCGGTTTCTTCCCATTTAATATTTTCGTCATAACCATTTGGACGGAGAGTTCTGATAAAATCATTTCCAAATTGATAAGCTGCATTTACATCTCCGAGTTCATATCTGGCAAGATAAGCATAATAATCTCCTATTTCCTGTTGACCTGTAATTCCCCAGCCAAGCCTTAGTTTTATCTTATTGAAAAAAGTATTTTGATTTTCAATGAGTTTTACCGCCAAAGCAGCAGCAGGAAATAATCCCCATCTGTTTTCAGGAGCAAATCGTGATGTACCATCTCTTCTTATCGACAATGTCAACATATATTTATCATAAAGGGAATAATTCAACCTGCCAAATAATGAAAGTAGATAATACTCTCCTTCATCATCACCGGTTTCCGTTTTTTCAGGGGTACCTGCTTTATCCGTATTAATATATGTATTATGATTAAAGAAATGTTGCCATGAATATCCACCCATAAGATCAAAATTGTGAATTCCTATTTCCTTTTTATAATTCAAATATAATTCAAGCAGGGAATTTTTCTTGATCTGATTATAATTATTATTTGCCCCACCTCCGGTAATAGTATCAAAAGCAAATGAAGCATAAGTCGGAATAGTTAATGTGCCTTCTCCTTTGGAATAATCATAAGCCAGATTTAGATTTGCTCTCAAATCCGGTAGGAAAGGAAAAATATAATCTATTTTTGAACCGGCAATATACCGGAAAACATCCGAATTATTATCTATCAAATTCAATAGCGCCATGGGATTGGTAGGAGCTATAAATCTCGGTCTGCCTTCATTGTCCGTCCAGGTAGTATATCCGCCATAAGGACTATTTGCATCCTTAACCGCCTGGGTAGGATCAAACCCGAGAGCCGCACCAATAGCTCCACGATCAGCAAAATGATTTTGAGTTTTCATTCCTTTCAAACTCAAATTTACCTGCAAGCTGTTGTCCAAAAACTGAGGATTCATATTAATACCGGCAGTGAATCTTGTAAATTTATCGGTTTTCAGTATTCCGTTTTTATTTGAATAACCCAAAGAAACCCTGTAAGGAAGAATTTTATATGAACCGGATAAACTCAAATTATGATCCTGTCCTATCGCATTTTGATATATCTCTTCCTGCCAGTCTGTGTTAGCATCTCCCAGCAGTGAGTATTCAGCACTTTCTTCGCCAAAACGACTTTTGATAAGATTTATATATTCATCATGACCAAGAACATCGACTTTATTTTCTTTACTTCCCATTGAAATATTTGCGCTATAGGAAATTCTCATTTGTTCCCCCAATTTTCCTTTTTTAGTGGTAATCATTATAACACCACCTGAAGCCCTGTTGCCATAAATAGCTGTAGCCGAAGCATCTTTGAGAACGGTGATACTTTCTATATCATTGGGATTGATTACATTCAAAGGATTTCTGCTACCTGCCACATTTCCGCTTTCGATCGGGATACCATCTATTACAATCAAAGGATTGTTGGAAGCACTCAAAGAAGATTCTCCTCTTATCCTGATTTTCGATCCTCCCCCCGGAGAACCATCAGTTGTAATCGTCACACCGGAAATCTTACCGGCCATAAGTTCCTGAGGGCTTGTTATTGCCCCTTTGTTGAATTTATCAGATGTTACGGTTTGCAATGAACCGGTTACATCTTTTCTTTTGACAGTACCATATCCGATAACAACCACTTCGTCCAATAATTCACCCTGGTTCATTTCTATATTAATAATCGTTTGATTATCAATATTAATTTCAACCGGTTGATAACCTACATAACTAAACGTAAGTGTATTGAATCCTTTTGGAACTTTGATTGCAAAATCTCCGTTAAAATCGGTAACTGCACCTATTGCTGCAGAATCTTTTACTACAACATAAACACCTATTAAAGGTTCCTTGGAAGCTGCGTCTTTTACATTGCCCGTAATAGTTTTCTGCGCGAAAACAAATACGGGTATTAAAGCTAATACAAGGGAAAATATTTTTATTCGTTTCATATTATTAAAAAATTAATTAAAAAATTAACCTGCGAATTTATTTTTTTTTCAAAAATAATAATTAATTTTGATTTTATATTAGTTTTCGTTTATTATTAAATGATTATTGATATAAAAAATTTTATTTATACCCCCATGAATATATTGATCTAAAATGTCATAAGTTTAGCAACTTTTGATTGATATAAAAGTCGAAGTGGTTTTTCAGTCGAAATGATTCCACTTGAGTAATTATAAAAAATCTATTAATTAAAAAATTAAATTATGAAAAAACAATTACTTTTTATTTTTATGGGAATGATGTTGAGTTTTGCCGGTATCGGACAAATTACAACCGTTGGATTGATTGGTTCTGCTACTCCAAACGGTTGGGATTCTGATATTGATATGGTTCAGGATGCAACCGATACTTGTGTATGGACATTGGATGTGACTTTGGCAAAAGGTGAAGTTAAATTTAGAGCAAATGATGACTGGACTATCAACTGGGGGTCAAGTGATTTCCCGACAGGAACAGGAACACAAAATGGACCCAATATTCCTGTTTTTGCTGGTGATTATCACATTACATTTAATTCTTGTACAGGAGAATATGTTTTTGTTGTTGAGTCACCAATCGGAATTATTGGTGA
>JALVEG010000235.1 GCA_027031145.1 Saprospiraceae bacterium
TATGCAGATGCAAGGCATCGAAATACGTAGATATATCCTTATATTTCAAGTGTTTCGTAACGCAGCAGATGCATAAAGATAAAAGCAAACGATACCCCAAATTTGGGATATTAATTTTTAAACATATTTTCACATAATTTATTAATACTTAGTGATTTAATTCATTATAAAAATTAAAGTGGTGAATAATTCGGGATAAATCAATTATTTGAAGCTTAGAAAGAAGATTTGTAGGTATCAAAGTTGAATGAAAATTTGCAAAAGCATCTTGAAATACAATATTAAGGATGCTTTTTAGTTTTGAATAAATAACTTTGTTTTATGGTACTTAAATTGATGATCACATTTTTATCAATATTTCTTTTGGCAACAAGCAATATGTCAGGCCAGAATTATGATTTTTTGGATTCGCTAAAGAAATGCAAGCATAAAAAATTCAAAAATGAAAATATGAGTTTAAAAATGAAGCGTATGGATAGGTGCTATGTGGGGATGAAACTACCTGCTTTTAAGGATATATCAATATCCGGAGATACTGTCGATACAAGATCAATGCAAGGGAAAATAATTGTAATAAATATCTGGTCATTGTGGTGTGGACCTTGTTTAGCAGAATTGCCGGGTTTGAACGAAATAGTGGAAAAATATAAAGATAAAAATGTTGAATTTATCGCCTTAACTCTCGAAAAAAAGGAATCCATTAATAAATTCTTAAATCAGGATCACATATTTTTATTTAAAATTATTCCGGATGCAAAAAATATATTTTACAGACAATTGGATAGCTTTGGTTTTCCACGTACAATGATCATTGATCAAAAAGGAATAATAAGAAAAGTTTTTTCCGGAGGTGTTAATAGTAAACAGGCACCTGAACTGGTCAAACAAAATATTGAGCCTGAAATTGAGAAATTATTGAAAGAAGATAATTGATATTTGCACAGAAGAAGTCATTTATCAATTCTTATTATTTCAAATATGCTCTTACCCACCTCAATTCTGAAAAAGTAGTTTCTACAGGACTTGAGTTTATTATTTCGGATAATGGAGTTTCTTCATAATTCTTCATAAATTCGATTAATTTATTCAATTTTTCTTTTTCTATAAAATCATTGATATCAACACTACCATCCTCTATCCATCTTGTCATATGCGTTTCAATGGTGCCAAGTTTAAGATTGCGATATATTGCAATTTCCTTTAGAGATTTACCTTCTTTGTAAAGTTGTAATGTTATTCTGTAAGTTTCACCTTTGGCAGGTTTAGGTGTATTGATCTTCTTATTTTGCTTTTTATTTTTATCGAAAATATTTTTTCCTGAATAAACTGTTTTTTCCCTAAACCTCAAACCGTACAATTTATTTACCATTGCTTTAATATCGATTGATAATTCCCGTAATAATCTTGTATATTTTCTTGTTTTTTTCTTTACCCTGTATACTTTGATATGTTCCTGAATGGGAATAAAAAGCTTAGAGTAAAAATTCTCAGCAAAATAATCTATAGCCTTTCTGACTCTGTCAAAAATATGATCATCAGAGGTATTGCTATTGATCAATGCAGATAATTGTTTTTGAAAAGAATAGGCAACATTTTTTAATTCATTATAAACATTTTCTATTTCGTTATATTTCAATAAGGCATTACCCTGTCCTGATATTTCTCCTTCTGTGATTAATTCTTTCCATTGCGAAAGAACTTCTTCCAAATAATCAAAATTAAAACTCTTGATCAATCTGTCATTATCATACTTAGTTTTTTCTAAATCCAAAATATTTTCAATGTCATCTTCCAGCTTAATATTTTTATGATACCTGAGAATATTGGCATCAGTGATAATATTTCCCGAATTCACTTTGGAGCTTAGGGTCAAACCGTCCAAAGAACGACATCTGCTCAATGCAACATACATCTGTCCCGGCGCAAAAGTTCTGCTTAAATCTACTTTTACCCTGTCAAATGTCAGTCCCTGGCTTTTATGAACTGTTATTGCCCATGCCAGTTTTAAAGGATACTGAATAAATGAACCTTCTTCTTTTTGATTGATTTTATTTGTTTCCTTATCCAAAGTATATTTAATGTTTTTCCATTCCTCTTCTTCAACAATTATAGTGGTATCTTCATCCGGAAAATTCACTTTAATAATCTCCTTATTCAAATATTCAACGATTCCTATTTTCCCGTTAAAATATCTTCCTTCCGGATCATTTCTGACAAACATCACCTGAGCTCCTTTTTTTAAAACAATTGTTTCCAAAACAGGATAGGAAAACTCACTGAATTTACCAATAACATCTGCCTGATAATAATATTCTTTTCCATCCAGTTCCTCCAATTTTTGATTGTTTATTCTGTCTGCTTTATAATTGTGGGTGGTCAAAGTAACAATCCCTTCATCATTATCAATATCCTTATAGTTTGAATTTAATCTATTGATATCTTCATTATTTTTATGCCCGTTTCGAATATTGTTCAATAATCTGATAAATTCATCATCTTTTTGCCGGTAAATTGTTTTCATTTCTATAACAATTGGATTTGATTTTTGCCAGGCAATAGAATCAAAGAAAAACAAACTACTATAATACTTATTCAATATAGGTAAAACATTATCTTTGACAATTGGCGAAAGTTGAAATAAGTCTCCAATAACCAAAAGTTGAACCCCGCCAAACGGTTCACTTTTTTTTCGAACGGTTCTAAGAGCATAATCCACAGCATCTAAAAGATCTGCTCTTACCATACTAATCTCATCTATAATCAGCAGTTCAAGATTATTAAAAATCTTTCTTTTTTCTTTATTATATTTGATATGTCTTTTCAGTCCATATCTGTTTGTTGCTATATTGAAATCAGTAAAATCATTGGATGGAATAAATGCTGTTAATGGCAAATGAAACATCGAATGGATAGTAACTCCACCGGCATTGATAGCAGCAACACCTGTAGGTGCAACAACTATGGTGTTTTTATTTGTTTTATCAACTATGTTTTGTAAGAATGTAGTCTTTCCTGTTCCTGCCTTACCGGTCAGAAAAACATTTCTGGAAGTATTCAATACAAATTGTTCGGCTATATTTCGTTCACGATTATACATTAATGTTGATATTTTGTTCAAAGATAATTAATTTTTTAAATTTTTGGTTTCAACGTAATTATTCAGGTTGCTTGTTTTTGTGTCTATTTTCGTATATAAAGAAATTTTAGACACAAAGGCGCAAAGATCACAAAGGTTCACAAAGTCAAGTACTCTACCTGAGTAGATACCAATTATAAAATAACTTGTTTAAAAGTACAATGCAAAAGTGGATGAATTAATAGCTAAAAAGCGAAAAATAAACGTTTAAAATCGTTTATATTCGTTTGTAAACGGATAAGCTTATAAAATGATAAGAAATAAGAATTATAAAAATTGTGCAAACTTTTATATATTTCGTTCCTACCGAACTCATTTGAAGATGTTCGTCTTTATTTTACCTGAAATTAAAATTCATCCCATCCATCGATCTTATCTTGCTTATACTTTCTTTTTGTTTCCAGTCTTTTTTTCTGCCTGTCAATGATGATCTTTGCAATTAAAATATACACGGATTCTTCGGAGTCGGAATTCAATACATAATGTACTTTCCTTTCATCAATGTCCATTCTGTAAAGATGATTAAAAAAAAGTTCCATATTTGATTCCATTAATTCGGCAACTCTGTCAGCAACCGCATTAAGAAATTCATTGTCAATGTCAATTTGATCAGTAGCAGTTAATTTGTTGTCGATTATTGTTTTTATTTCATCAAATTGTTCATTCATTATATCAGGTTATATGAAAATATTTGGCAATAGTCTGGAGATGCATGATTTGCTAAATATTATTAAAAAATAGCTTTTCGAAAATTCCGAAAAGCTATTGAAAGTAGCGTGAGGCGGGCTTGAACCGCCGACCTCAGGATTATGAATCCTGCGCTCTAACCAGCTGAGCTACCACGCCAATTTTAAAAACGAAATGCAAAGATACATCAATTTTATTAAATCAAAAACCAAATAGTATTTTTTTTATTTTATTTGCAGATGTAAAAGACAATTTTCATTTTATTTTATTTTACATTTGTTTTTTTGAAAGAAATAAACTAACTTTGTTATTGGGTAAAACCTCTATATGCACTATTTTATGTAGAACAAATGAGGATTAAAAAATATATATTGACTTTTTTTGTTGGCATATTTATTCTTGCTTATATTGCTGATGTGAGTAAAGTAGCTGTTGCATATGCTATTTATTATTATGAATACAACAATGCAAAGGAACAATGTTACAATGAAAAACCCGATATGTTTCAAAGCGGAAAATTGTATCTAAATGCTCTGATAAAAAGAGTGAAAGATATTTGTCCGGATTCTAAACCCAAACCACCTGTTGTAGAATCAAATACGACTGTTCTTTATATCAATAAGTTGTTTTATCAAAATGATCGGTATATTTATTTAAAAGAAAAAAATCGTTTTGTTTATAAGTTTAGTTATGATCATTTAAATTATGATGATTTTTTCCACCCACCTAAAATGGAGACATAGTTATTTTAACGGGACAGGTATGTCTTTTTGATCATTAATTTTTCATTTGACTGTTTTATTTCGATGAGATTATCATGGTTAATGTTTATTAATCCAGGATACTCGCAATATTGTATTAAAGTCAGGTTAATGTTAATATCATTATATTTAGTTTAGCGACATTTTTATACATGGGCATACCTGTTCTTATATTTTCCTAATTATTATCAATTTAATAATATATTCTGAAAAAAAATTTAAGCATATTATTGATATTACTTTATTCTTCGGTACTGTTTATTCCGTTGAATCCGGTTATTCATTATATATTACATAAAAAATATTATGCTGAAGTTCTTTGTGTGAACAAAGACAAACCTAAAATGCATTGTAACGGCAAATG
>JALVEG010000236.1 GCA_027031145.1 Saprospiraceae bacterium
ATTTGAAAAAAGAACTTAAAGAAAAAGAAAACAATCAAAACAATCCTAATAGTCCTGTTCCTGTAACAAATACCGATAAAGAAAAATTTCCTGTCCTAATTGATCCGGGTTTAAATAATAATGTTTATAAAGAATTTCATAAATATTCACTTATATATTTATTGCCTTTTATTCAAGATGTCTTTCTTGAAATAATACTTCCCCCTCCTGAAGAATTTTAGCAGTTCTTAAAAAGAAATTTCACATACAGATATCGAATAATTAATTTATTCGTATCTCTTTATTGCAATGAATATAAAAATGTTTTTTTATGTAAAATAAGCGTAACTACTCAGGTAGGTGCTTTTGAAATGAAAAAAATCATTTTTTTTGTCAGACAAAGCTTATTTTTTGAAGGCATAGTGGAGCTATGTCAAAAAAAATAGCTGAAGTATGACGAAAAAAGTGGATTTTTCGTTCAAAATGACTCTACCTGAGTAGTTACAAAAAAGCATATTATATTCAATTCAGTATAAATTGAGAAAATTGATGCTGTCTAAAAAGACCATTTATAGAAAATCATTTTGTTGAACTTTTTAGGCATCTTCATATTAACGAAACGTATCTATTGATTGTTTTTAGTTAAGATAAATTCTTAGTCTTTAAATAACGACATGATACATTAATATTAATTAATTTAAAAAAATAAATAAATGAATAAATTTATTTTAATATTGATAATGATCTTTGCCTTTTTTACATTGACATTTGGACAAAATATAAAGGGGAGAATCTTTGATTCAACAACAGGAGAACCGGTGATAAATGCTTCAGTCAGAGTGGTTGAATCAGGAGTAATGACCATTTCAGACAAAGATGGTTCTTTTATGATTGAAGCCGGTGAAAATGAAACATTGGAAATAAAACATTTATCTTATATTACAAAAACAGTTTCTGTCAACGAAGCAAAAATCATTAAATTAATACCCAAAAGTATCAATTTGGATGAGATAGTAGTTAAAGCCCATCCTTTGGATGATATATCGCATTCGGTAGTGATTACTGATGATATTAAAAGGGGTAGTCAACCTCGAAATGTTGCAGATCTTTTTAATGATATTGCAGGTTTTAGTATTCAGAAACGAAGTGCTACAGCGATGGAACCATCATTTAGAGCATTCAAATATGAAGAAATGAATATCAAATATGATGGTTCATCAAAGATTGTTCATGCCTGTCCCAATCGTATGGATCCGGTTACAGCACATGTTATTCCTGAGGAAGTCAGGAAAATAGAAATTGTAAAAGGGCCATATACTGTAAGGTTCGGACAGAGATTTGGTGCAACTGTAAATATGGTTACCAGGAATAATAGACCAGATGAAAGTGGTTTTCACGGAAGTCTGGAATCCGGTTATGAAACGAATGGAGGCAATTTGGTTGGTGGAGCTAATTTTCAGTATTTGCAAAAGAAATTCGATCTGTCTGTCAATGGAGAATACAGAGATTTCGGTAACTATACCGATGGAAATGGCGTGATAGTTCCATCTTCTTTCAAGACTATGAGTTATTCCGTAAAATTGGGAGTAAATCCGGCAAAAAACCAAAGATTTCAACTGGATTTCAGAAATAAATACGGTAAAGATATTATGCATGCAGGTTTGCCAATGGATTCTCCAAAAGATGATAGTTATTTGATGAGTGCGGATTATAAATTAGAAAAGATATCGGATAAAATTAAGAGCTTTCAATTAAAATCCTATTACTCATCAGTAGATCATCTTATGGATAATTCAATGAGGCCTAATTTTAAAACACTTTATGCACGTACACCGGTAACATCCAATACAATGGGTGGGAAAATAGAGATTGGTTTGACTCCAAATGATAAATTATTGGTTTTTGCCGGTATTGATGCTGATATTATTAAAAGAGACGGTAAAAAATATGTTACCGTTAAATTGAATCCGGCAGGAGTTCCTCTTGATCCACCTGTAGAGAAACAGTTCAATGTTTGGCATGATGCACATTCACAGGATTTAGGGGTGTTTGTTGAAGGAAATTACAAGCTAAGTGAATTCCTGGCTTTAAATACAGGAGCCAGAATAGATTACAATACAGCCGGAGTAAATGATCCGGATGCCGGTTTTTCCGCTTTATACAACGGGAGTATTGATGATGTAACGGATATTAATCCCGGCGGAAACATCTCATTAAAATATTTGAAAAACGATTTTCAATTACAAATGGCTTATGGAAGAGGTATTAGATCTGCCAATATGATCGAGAGATATATTTATCGCTTTACAGTCGGGTCCGATCCCAGGGAATATATCGGTAATCCGTATTTGAAACCTGAAGTAAATAATCAGGTGGAATTATCAGCAACAAAATTTTTTAGCGGTTTTTTAATAGGTGGCGGGGTATTTTATTCTTATATGAAAAATTATATTACGGCACGTGTAAATCATGAGTTTGCTTTACCTGGTAAACCGGATCCTAAACAGTTTTGGAATGTTGATGCTTATCAATATGGATTTGATGCTCATTTGAAATATGATTTCTGTCATGGTCTTTCATTGAATGGAGATATTTCTTATACATTGGCTCAAAATATAACTTTTGATGAACCATTAGCACAAATAGCTCCTTTAACAGGTCATTTGGAACTGAAATGGGAGAAATCAAAATACTGGTTGGATTTGAGATCCTTGTTAGAAGCAAAGCAGAATAGATATTCAGATAGTTTTGGTGAAACCGAAACTCCGGGATATTATATCTTTGATCTAAGAGCAGGAATTAAACCCTTAAAAGGATTATCCATTGGATTTGCTGCCCTTAATATTTTGGATAAAGCTTATTATAATCATTTGAATTTTAGTTACAAAAATTCAGATCAAAATCAAGGCAGGGTATTTGAACTGGGAAGAAGTTTCAGCACTTTTGTTAAGTATAAATTCTGATGTAACTACTCAGGTAGGGTGCTTTTGAAATGAAAAATTTTCTTAATAATGTGAGATTTTACCACTAAGTCCACTAAGGATGCACTAAGTTTTGCACTAAGGTAAATTTTCTTAGTGATTTCTTAGTGTAAACTTAAGTGTTCTTAGTGGTTAAAATAAAATAAACGATATCAAATCAGTTAAAAAAATTTTTTAATCAAAATGAAAGTACGTGAGTAGTTATCAATTTTGATATGTTGCTAAAAATTTAAGCGGTATTTACCTTTAATTGTAATTGCCGCTTTTTTGCATTAGCTTCGACAAATTATACATATTATATAAAATTTAATATGTTTTTATCGAAAATATATAAAATCCAATAGATCCCTTGCTATATCTTTGTAATATTATTAGTTACCAAAAATTAAAATTATGAAAAAGATTGCATTTTTATTATTCGGAATTTTATTATTTTCAGGATGTTGGAAAGAAGAGATAGGGGACATTATTATAAAAGGAGCAATTGAGAGTATTGGTGGAGATAAAAAAGAAGTTCGATCGAAACAATGTGCTGAATATAGTACAACATTTGATTGGCAAATTGAAAAAAACGGAAAAATTTTGGATATAGTCAAAAGAGAGAATGTTATATATGTTTTGAAAAAAACGGGATATGATCATTATGAATTAACCGAAATTGATGCTGAAAACTTAGAAGTATTGGAAAATGTGGATTTTAAAGTTAAAGATACGGGAGAGGCAAATCAAAATGCCGATAGCGATATAAATAATATTATGTTTTTTGGAAAAGAAGGTTATGGCGATTGGATAATGGCTTATGATTTTGTTAAACATACTGTATTATGGTACAAAGAAAGACAAGAGGTAAATATGCAACTTATCGATGGAAATTTGTATTCAAAAAGTTATGATTGGGAAAACGGAGAAAGAACGTTTTTTATCAATAAAATAGATCCTGTGACAGGTATTGAACAAAAAATTTATACTTTTCAGGATTCTTTAGATGATTTATCTTTGAATGAGATAGAAGATATCAATCCTTTTAGTGACGATACGGGACAATTGTTTTTTGCTTTTGCCGGACTGTATAGTGAATCGATAAATAAAACTTATGTCAAAATACAAGTATTGAATTTTAATAAAAATGAGATAACCGATATCTATTCATTTTCAATGGATCATAGTAATCTTACCTTTGACTGTGTTGCTATTGATGAAGAAAATATTTATGTCAATGAAAAAGATGATATTTATTGCTATGACAGATATACTTTTGAAAATAAGTGGAATTCATATTCGACAAATGGGAATGAAGGAAGTATTAATACAATTGAGATAATTGAAAAATATTTATTCCTTGGTTCAGCTTCCGGTATGGAGCTTAAAGATAAATTGACGGGAGAAACAATATTTACAAAAAATGATTTGTATAATACAGATAAATCATTTGGATTATACGATGATGTGATATATTTGACAAATGGCAACTTTTTTTATAGAATTAAAAAGAATGGAGTTGTATTGGATAAATTTGTTTCACCTTCATATTGCGATGGAGAAAACAGCAACATCAGATTTGTAATAGATGATTCCGGTAATATTTTCCTGAGTGACAATAAATATATTATGAAAAAAGAATTTTAATAAAAACAATGCAATTTTTTTGAACCGCAGTAATTATATTATTGCGGTTTTTTAAGTTATTCGCTTTCTAAATAAAATCACCAATAAATATTTTTAGTCATTGTTTTATCTATTTTAATTACTTTTGTGGCAAAATATATTTATAATGAAATACAAAAATATATATGTTGCTGCGACCAGTCAGCATGTTGGAAAAACCACTTCAACTCTGGGTATTGTGCATAAGTTTAAAAATATGGGAGTCAATGTAGGGTATGCCAAACCGGTAGGACAACAATTTTTGGATCTTGGAAACCTTAGAGTTGACAAAGATATTATATTGTTTTCTGATCTTTTGGGATTTGAAATGGTACCGGAAGTACATAGTCCTGTAATATTGGGTAAAGGTGCTACTGAGAGATTTATTGATCATCCTAAAAACTATGATTATCCGGATAGGATTAAAAATGCTAATAAAATTTTAAATGATACTTATGATCTTACGGTCTATGAAGGAACAGGGCATCCTGGAGTTGGAACCGTAACCGGTGTTAATAATGCCAAAGTGGCTAAAATGCTTGATGCCGGAGTTATTATGGTTGTAGAAGGCGGAATTGGGAATACTATTGACAGATTTTATATGACCACTTCCCTGTTTAGAGAAGAAGGCGTTCCTATTATCGGAGTGATTATAAACAAAGTATTAAGAGCTAAATTGGATAAGGTTACTCATTATGTAGGCAGATGGTTGGAGATGAATAATATCCCATTGATCGGTGTTATTCCTTATGATAAAACATTGGCATATCCTCTGATGGATATAGTTACAAAGAAAATAAAAGGAGAAGTTCTTTACAATGAAGACAAACTTGATAACAGAGTTGCAAATATTATTTCCGGTTCGATGATTGATTACAACAATATGAAACATCCTGAAGACCTGTTGTTATTGACAGATACAAAGCAGATAGGTAAGGCTATAGACAGGATCAAGATGATGGAATATATGCTAAAACTTGATAAAAGTCCATTGGCGGGGATAGTTCTTACAGGAGAAGGAGAATGTGATATTGATACGATTGAATATGTTGAAAAAAATAAAATACCGGTAGTTCATACTCCGTTGGATACTTATAGTTCAGTGATAAAAATATCTAAAATTGAAGTCAAGATCAATAGACATACTCCTTGGAAAGTTCAGAAAGCTATTGAGTTGATCGGAAAAAACACTGATTTGGATAAAGCCTTGATTGAGGTATAGTTGCAGATGGTCATGAAGTAAATAAACAAGATGACTACAACTCCGATACCTATCCTTTTAGGAGGAATTCATTGTGTTGATAAATATACATTCAACTCCATTCGGAGTTGTAACCCTTTTACGAGTTTCCACCGGTTTCACCGGTGGCTATTCAAATTTATCCCCTTCGGGGATATTTTTATTTTCTTTTTGTAAAAAATTACAGATAATGAATAAAAATGTAAATTTTGACTATTTTGACTAAATTTTCATCGTATATTTTATATGGAATATACGTTAGAGGGTAAAACCACGATAGTGGTTTAATATGAGTAAACGTAAAAGGGCAAATGAACGCCGATAGGTGTTCAATGTATAATCCTGAGAACATTTTATTATCAAATTTCACATAGCTAATCCATTAAAATAGGAATTAGCCGTTAAAATTATGTTAAAAGGATTATCTGCTTCATTATTTTTATTCAAACTACATTAATTTGCTATTTGTTTTGTTATTTTTGTCAAATTATTTGTAACTAATAGTTGCATAAAATTTAAAATCATATAAAAATGTCATATTTATTTTCATCAGAATCAGTTTCCGAAGGACATCCGGATAAAGTATCCGATCAGATTTCCGATGCATTACTTGATAACTTTTTAGCATTTGATCCCGAATCAAAAGTAGCAGTAGAAACTTTGGTAACCACAGGACAGGTTGTCGTAGCAGGGGAAGTTAAAACTCAAACTTATGTCAATTTGCAGCAGGTGATCAGAGAAACAGTTGAAAAAATCGGTTATACCAAAGATGAATATTTCTTCTCTTACAAATCTCTTGGAGTATTGAGTTCCATCCATGACCAGTCTGAAGATATCAGAAGGGGAGTAGTCAGGATAAACAAAGAAGAACAAGGTGCAGGAGATCAGGGAATGATGTTCGGTTATGCTTCAAATGAAACGGATACCTATATGCCTTTACCGTTGTTTCTGGCCCATTTGTTAATGGTGGAATTAGCAGATATCAGAAAAGAAGGTAAAGAAATGAAGTATCTCAGACCGGATTCCAAAAGTCAGGTTACGATAAAATATTCAGATGATAATAAACCGGTTAAAGTTGAAACCCTTGTTGTTTCCACCCAGCACGATGAATTTAACGGAGATACCGATGAGATGCTTAAGATAATAAAATCCGATGTGATCAACATTCTCATTCCACGTGTTATCAACAGACTTTCGGATAAAAATAAAAAATTATTTGATGATTTTGATTATGAAAATAATTTATTTGTCAATCCGACAGGT
>JALVEG010000237.1 GCA_027031145.1 Saprospiraceae bacterium
TAATGAAAACCGCTTATTTCCAAAACAATTTTATATACTATTTCTTATTCTTCATAAATTCGGCTCTAAAAACTCCATGTACAAAATACAAAGTATCGGGACGGAGAGGATCATCTTTGTGTCTATCCGGACGAAGACGGGACATCCCCATTTGAAAAGTACCGCTTACCAATGTAGTATCCGAATTGATGCTCTGCAATACCACCCAACTCCTGAACTTCTCCTGTGGTATAATTATATAATCATCAATACCTGCATCATAGTCACTTATTCTGTAAACAGCATATGCAGTATCTGATGATAAATTCCCCCAATTATGAATTTTATACAAATTAATAGTATCGTTAATCTTAGGCAAAATATTTTTAAAATCAATACGATTATTTGGTATGCATAAGTTATTCAATTCATTTAATCCAATCCAAAATCCATCTTTCAATGGCAATACAACGCTCTGTCCCGAAACAGAATCCCGTTCTACCTTTTTAAAAAACCTGCCATATCCTTCAAAATCTTGATAATTGCTAATAGCATAAGAATATTGCCTCGTTGTGGCTTTGAATTCTTCACATTTCTCATATTGATCTTTCTTGTGACAAGACAATAGTACCACAGATATTAATAATAAATATATTCTTTTCATTGCTTTATTATTGATTTTGTTTCAGAAGCTCCACTTGGCAAAATCAATCTCACTGTATAAAATCCCGGTTTCAATTGATTAAGATCTATCCTTTCAGAATAATTTCTTGCCACATTATAATTTTTTTCCAAATTTATCACTTTTTTACCAAGAACATCTGTAACTTCAACATTTATATCCCCCGGTTTATTTATAAAAAATTCAAGATTTATCAAATTTTTAGCAGGATTAGGAAATATTTTTAATTTCTTCTGACTTCTATTTTCAGTTGTACTGTTTAAAATCTTCTCACAATATTTTTTTATTTCATCAGCATCATTACATCCATTGTTATTATCAAAAATTTCTGCGGAAATATCAGGATCTGAGATAACTTCACAAAGGAATTTATTACCACACACTTTTAAACTAGGGTTATAGAATATCTCAATGTCTGAAAAGTCATTCCATTTTGCTTTTACCGAAGGCTCAACATTGTCCAACCCGTTTATATTTTCTAGTTTTTCATTCCTCCATATACGCACACTATTATTTATTTTAACAAGATTTTTCAAAGGATTTATATCTTTAACTTCGTTATTATTGTAAAACCAAAAACCACCTTTTATTTCTTTTAAATTATCCAAACCACTTATACTTCCTAACGACTTATTTGAAGTAATCATCAAAAAACCTCCTATTGATTCTAAGTTTTCTAATCCAACAAAACTACTCAGTGAATTATTGTAGCCAACAAACATTGTTCCACCTATATACTTTAAGCTTTTCAGTCCTATTTCTTCCAACGAATCATTAAACTGAATTTTTACGCTTTTTTTATCTACCTTTTCTAAATTATTTAAACCATGAAAATTTTTCAATTTTGGATTTTCACTGATATATACATTGTTAATATATTTAACATTTTCAAAACCATCAATATGTTCCAAGGTTTCATTGTTAACAACTCGAATAAAGCTAATGCTGTCAATTTTATTAAAAACATCAATATTTACTAACTGTTTACATTTAGCAATTGATACTCCGTAAAGTTTTTCAATATCTGCCACACCTGACAAATTCTCCAAAAAAGGGCATATTATAACAAATGTGCCCACTTCCTTTATCTGCGATAATCCACTCAAATCTTTTATTGTATCTGTCATATCATAAAGTATATAAATCCATTCTTTTACTGTTGTACATGTAGGATGAAGTAGGGAGAATGAATCAATCTGCCCTTGTCTGGTAATCGGTAAGTATTTCACAACATTTCCTTGTGAAATTAAAACATTGTACAAAGATACCGCTAAAAATAATACTAAAAACATTAACTTTCTCATAAGATACTTTTTCTTTAAATTTACACATTCCCGCAATAAATTCCCTCTTCTTCAAATATTAAAACACGAACTAACACATATTAAAATCATTATTTCATATCACTCAACTTTCACTACCTGTCTGCTATACACTATCCTGTCAGGATTCTTTTCAGGATACATGTCAATATTGTAATGTCCAATTGGAAATCCGGTAATATCAATTTGTCTTTCTTTGAATATACCGCTAATTTCCCATTTTTTTATTATCTCACCATTTATATTGGTTACAACAAGTGTGCTTTTTCCTAATCCGTCAGGTATCCTTACATTAAATATACCCTCTGAGGGATTGGGATACACCTCCAAATCTCTACGATAATATACATAATCTCCGAATACCGAGACTATGGTAGAATCACACTTATCCTCCTCATCAACTCGCCATCTAGGAAAATTTGGCATCGAACCTCCTTCATAATAAGGTAAAACAATACCATTTTGCACAAAATCACATTCTTTACCCAACTCATTTGGCTTATTGATAACATGATATGTCCTATTTCCATTAGTACTACACATATATATGCGACAGTCAGGAGCTAATGCCATCAGAAAAAATCCATTAAAAAAAGGATTTCTAGTTCCATCATAAGTATCTATCAGCCTTACACCATCTTGCAAATCTTCTTCCCATGTATCTATTTGATGTAATTTTGTTGACGTTGCAGTATAGACAAAACGACTATTTGGAGACCATTCTACACTGCAAAATATACCATATCCCATTATATCAAAAGGAACAACTCTCCGATAGTTACTTAACATTCCGGAATTCCTGTCAAAATCAAATAGTAATAAACCATCGCTTTCATTGTAATATGCATATTTGGTGCCGTCAGGACTAAATGTTGCGGTTCCTGATGCACTTGCATTCCGATCAAAAACTTTTCCAATCTGCTGCTCCTTTATTAATTGTAAGCCATTTTGATCCAACAAAAATGTAGCATATAAATTAGTATCTCGCAATGGTTGTAATATCCACCAATCTTTACTATTCGCATGCCTTATCGCGGTAAGATAACTGCCTAGAGGTTTCTTATCATCGTAAAATACTATATTCTTTTTTACCACATCTCCTTTTCCATTGTCAAGAGTCATATCTACATAAGTATATAAAATATCTTGATAATAAGTTGGCTTTTCTTTCTTTTTAAGTATAATTTTATGAATAATATAGTATCCATTTTGATTTGCAGGATCCGTTAATATTAATATATTTTGAGTGCCGGGATAACCATTATTGCAATCTCCTTCCCAATAAGTATCAAAAAAATATCCGGGATTAATTGAATCGCCATTGGGCATTACTTTATGCTCAGCATTCAATACAGCGCACCCATTAGAATGGAATAACAAATTGCCATTTTTGTCACATATTGAAACATTATTACTTGCAATCCCTAATCCAATATCACTTTTT
>JALVEG010000238.1 GCA_027031145.1 Saprospiraceae bacterium
CTTTTAATATAACTCCAATAACAAACAATAATGATCTTGATTTTATCCTATATAAAATCGATAATATTAATGCTGTTGAGAAAAACAAAATAATATTAAGAGTTATGCTATCAGGAAGAAACATAAAAGATGGAGATACCAATGATGATAAATGTTTAGGAAAAATGGGATTACGAAGTTCATCAACAGACCAAATCGAAAATCCAGGCTGCACGGCAAATGATGATAATTTTCTAAAACATGTAAAAGTAAATTCGGGGGAATATTATTTGTTATGGGTAAACAACTTTTATCCCAACAAAGGATATTCAATTAATTGGACTGGATCAGCAAAATTAGGTATGAAAAATCATACTTTTAGCATTAAACAAAATCCGGAAACCGATGAACTAACTATTTTTGACCCATTATCAAATTATTCCAATGGTATTGAAATAGATGAATGGGATTTTGGATTTGATGCAATTGTTTCAAAAAATGAAAAAACAAATAGTTATAATGTTTTTTATAAAACATCTGGAAATAAAACAATTTCTCATCGTGTAAAATTAAAAACTGGCTGTGAATATACTCAAACAGAAAATGCATTTATTACAAAACCATTAATGTCTTCATTTTTATCAGTTATTTCATTATATCCAAATCCTACACAAAACATTATTAACTTAGTTATTGACTCAAATATCAAAGAAAAAGTAGAAGTTAAGATAATTAACAATCTAGGTGAAATAGCCCATAAAAGAACCCATATTTTCACTTATGGAAGAAATGAACTTAGTTTTAATGTGAAAAATTATCCAGCAGGTGAATATAGAGTGAGTATTGCTACTACTAAAGGAATTCTAAAGGAAAAATTCATTAAATTATAATAATTCTTTATTCAGCTTTTTTTTATATTTACTGCTAGCTATCAAGCTAACATAGGCGTTTTTTTTCTTTATACGAAGAATAGAGGGTAATGTAACAACTCTCAATGTCATTTTGAATTCAGTATCTGAATTACTAAATCTTTGGTAAGTTTTTTGCCATTTGCAATTTGCTTGATAGTAGAATAGTCAAATCTAAAATCACAACCCTCTTTCCACCTGGAGCAGCCATAGGCGGTTTTTCCCCTGATGATATTTCCTTTTTTGCATTTTGGGCAAGGTATTTTGTCAGAATTTTCTTGAGTTTTCGTATTATTCTCAGAAATAGCTTTGATTTTTGGCTCTAGTACAAGATTCCAATTGTCATCAAATCTAACAAGGGCTTCAATAGTTCTATCACCTTGTTTAAAACCTTTAAGATTGACTGTTGAGCCCTTGGTCAACAATCTGATGTATTGATTATCCGATATTTTTTTTGATGCAAACACAAATGGCAACTTGAAGTCGCAACCTTCTTTCCAGCGAGAACAGCCATATGCTGTTTTCCCCTTGATCAATTTACCGCTTTTGCATTTTGGACATATATGCCCGGGAATACTTTTTTGTCTTGCAGTTTTTGTCCTATGTTTTTTAGGCTTTTTTGAGCTTTGAGAATATGAAGATTTGAATTTTGATTTGGAAAGTCTGACCTCCGTGACCAAATCATCAACCATTTTTTTCATATCATAAATAAACTGTTGTGCCTTGTATTTACCTAGAGAAATATCTCTTAATTGCTTCTCCCAAATCCCTGTCAATTCAGCGGATTTTAGCAATTTATTTTCGATTATTCCAATCAGTTCTATTCCTGTGGGAGTTGGCAACAGCAGTTTACGCTGACGGGTGATATATTTTCTTTTGAATAGTGTCTCGATGATATTTGCCCTGGTCGAAGGTCTCCCGATTCCATTCTCTTTCATCAAATCCCTCAATTCTTCATCATCGACCTGCTTACCTGCTGTTTCCATTGCCCTAAGCAATGAAGCTTCGGTATAATTTTTAGGAGGCTTGGTTTCTTTTTCCAAAAGAGAAGGTTTATGAGGACCTGATTCTCCTACTTCAAAATTGGGAAGTATCTTTTCACCATTGTCATCGGATTTCTTTTGTTTTGGATACAAAACCCTCCACTCAACTTCGATTATTTCTTTTCCGGATGCTTTGAATCGGACTTCTTCTACTGCACCTATGACAGTGGTTTTGGACACAATGCACTCAGGATAAAATGCTGCAATAAACCTCCTGGTAATGGCATCATATACATTTTGTTCGTAACTTGGCAATGATTTTTGCATTCCGGTAGGAATAATAGCATGGTGATCTGTTATTTTTTTATCATCAAAAACCCTTTTAGATTTTCTGATAGTCTTTGCCAATAAAGGTGCTGTAAACTCGGAATAATTGCTGAGTTTAGCCAAAACGCCCTTTATTTTGGGATATACATCAGTGGGCAGATAAGTCGTATCGACCCTTGGGTATGTTACTAATTTTTGTTCGTACAGCTTCTGTACAAGTTTCAAAGTATTGTCGGCAGTATAACCAAATCTTTTATTGCAATAAACTTGTAATCCGGTTAAATCAAAAAGTTTAGGCGCATATTCCTTAGCTTTTTTCTTATCGACTTTCAATATTGTAAACGGTTTGCCTTTTACTTTGTCAAGCAATTCTTTCCCTTCCTCTTGATGTTTAAATTTGCCTTTTTCGCAATTGAATGCTATTTCACGATAGTGAGTTTGTAATTCCCAGTATTTTTGAGGTTTAAAATTTTGAATCTCATGATATCTTTTTACCAAAATAGCCAAGGTGGGAGTTTGCACTCTCCCAATAGAAAGTACCTGTTTGTATCCGCCGTATTTCAATGTATAAAGTCTGGTCGCATTCATACCCAAAAGCCAATCTCCGATAGCCCTGGAACTACCGGCATAGTAAAGATTGTCATAATCTGAAGCAGGTTTGAGATTATTAAATCCTTCCTTGACAGCCTCTTTTGTCAGGGATGATATCCAGAGCCTTTGCACTTCGCCCTTGTATTTTGCTTCTTTCAAAACCCATCTTTGAATCAATTCTCCTTCTTGACCCGCATCACCGCAATTTATTACCAATTCGGCTTTTGACAGAAGTTTTTTTATTATACCAAACTGTTTTTTTACCCCGGAATTTGACATAAGTTTGGTCTCAAATCGCTCCGGAAGCATTGGGAGATTGTCCAAATCCCATCTCTTCCAATGTGCTTTATAGTCGTCGGGTTGATATAAGGTGCAGAAATGCCCGAAAGTATAGGTAACTTGATATCCATTGCCTTCAAAATACCCATCGTGTTTCTTATTAGCTCCGATAACTTGAGCTATTTCTCTTGCAACACTTGGTTTTTCAGCTATACATACTTTCATAAAATCATAATAATAATACCAATTTAACTCTAAAATGACGCATATATTACATTTTAATTTCCCAATATTTTCGTTAAAAATACTCGCCATAGCTAGGGCTATGCCTGTGTTTTTTAACTCAATCTTGAAAAATTAATTCTATAATATTTTTACGACAACTTAAAGTTAAATTGGTATAAAAAAGAGCCAGCCTTAAATCAGGTTTGGCTCTTTTGGCAATCAGTGCCCTGAGCGGGAGTCGAACCCGCACGCCCATACGGACACATGGCCCTCAACCATGCCTGTCTACCAGTTCCAGCACCAGGGCTTAGCGTATATGAATCCGTCAAAAAAAACGGAATTGCAAAAGTAATAAAAAAAAACTTTATCTTGCAAACGAAACTGCTCTTTTCTCTCTAATTACAATCACTTTTACCTGACCGGGATATTGCATTTCATCCTGAATCTTTTGTGATATCTTGAATGATAGATCTTCAGCGAATTGATCATTGACTTTTTCACTTTCGACTATTACTCTAAGTTCTCTTCCTGCTTGCATAGCATATGCTTTTTGCACACCTTCATATTCTATTGCGAGATCTTCCATCTCTTTTATTCTCTTCAAATAACCTTCTAAAATCTCACGTCTTGCACCGGGTCTCGCACCTGATGCCGCATCACAAGCCTGAATGATAGGCGAAATAATATTATTCATTTCTACCTCATCGTGATGTGCTCCTATGGCATTGACCACAACAGGATGTTCGTTGTATTTTTCAGCCAATTTCATACCGTGCAATGCATGTGACAATTCGGATTCTTCCTCTACTACTTTTCCTATATCATGCAATAGTCCTGCTCTTTTTGCCATTTTCACCTGTTTAGGAGTCATTCCCAGTTCGGCTGCCATCATTGCACTCAATTTAGCTGTTTCTATTGAGTGTTTTAGTAAGTTTTGGCCATATGATGATCTAAATCTCATCCTTCCTATCATCTTCACCAGATAAGGATTTAGACCGTGAATATCCAAATCAATTATCGTTCTTTCCCCTATTTCTACAATTCTTTCGTCAAGTTCTTTTTTGATTTTGGCAACGACTTCCTCTATTCTGGCAGGATGCATTCTACCATCAGCTACCAATCTCTTCAAAGACAATCTCGCTATCTCTCTTCTGATAGGATCAAAACTCGAAATCACTATTACTTCCGGAGTATCATCAACTACGATTTCCGCACCTGTGGCTGCTTCCAAAGCTCTGATATTTCTTCCTTCCCTACCGATAATCTGTCCTTTTATATCATCTGAATCCAAATTAAATACAGAAACTGTATTTTCGATTGTATATTCTGCAACCATTCTTTGAATCGTTTGAATCACGATTTTCTTTGCTTGTTTGTTTGCATTTTGTTTTGCTTCTGAAATAATGTCTTTTTCAATAGACATCGCATCGGTTTCCGCTTTTGCTTTAACGGCTACCATCAATTGTTCTTTTGCCTCAGACTCACTTAATTTAGCTATATTTGATAATTCGTTTATTATTCTTTCATTGGCATTTTCGAGTTCCTCTTTTTTCTTACTTATAATTTTCAACTGCTTATTCAAGTTTTCCCGCACAGCTTTTATCTCTGCTCTTTCACTTTCAAAAGCTTCTTTTTCACCTTTAAATTCTTTAAGTTTCAAATCAAAATCTTTTTCTTTTGTAACCACTTCAAGTTCCCTTTCCTTAAGGTCAATTGTTTGATTTGCTTTATACTTATCAAAATTGGATTTCAAAGAATTAAATTTTTCCTTTGCCTCATTGATTTTTTGCAGTTTAATTTTTTCGTGTTTATTTTCAGCAGTTGAAATTATCTTTTCCGCTTTTGCTTCGGCATTATCTATTGTGCGTTGTGCCGTTAATTTAGCTTCTTGAATTGTCAAATCAGCTTTTCTGTTAGCATCTTCAATTTTAGCCGAATTCATCTTTTTAAACATCATTGACATGACGAAATAACCGACTACAGCTCCGATTAAAACACCTATTATAAGTCCAATTCCTATTTCCATATTTTTTAGTTTTTGTTAATAATTCAGCACAAACAAAACGAATGTACTATATTGAAGTATAAAACAAAATCCAAAATGGGGAATGTATGTATAGATTAAATTTAAAAATTCAGAAGTGATTATAATACTTTGTCTATTGAGCTTTCGATTTCAGAAATTAAATTCAAAATATCACTATCTTTGCCCTTATGCTTTTTTATATTATAGTTCTCCAATGAGCAATTTAATAAAATTAACGTAATTATATCAGTCTTATTTTCAGTTTCATAAATCCTGGCATACTCGTTAATTTTCCTATTTATTTTTTTTTCAATTTCTTTAATGGCATCGACTTCATCATCCTCTGCTCTAACCGGATAAGTTCGTCCGGCAATCATTATTTTAATATTTTGTACAGCCATTTGTAAAATCAGCTCAATAATCTAATCACATCTTCTATATCATTAATTGTTTCCCCCACTTTAATCTTTAAATCAGAAGTTGTTTTTTCCAAATTATTTACTCTTTCAAGTTTTTTAACTTTTTCTTCAAGAAATACAACTGTTTTTTTTAAAGATTTATTCTCTTCTTTTATACTTTTAAATGCACGCAAGAGCTCTAAAACTATTAACTTTAAGCTATTTAATTTTAAAGTAACCTCTTGCATGAGCCAAAATTACAAAAAAAATATGAGTAATAGTGCAATTTTTATTTATAAAAAAACAAAAGTCCTATTAAAAATAATAAAGTCTATAAAATATTCCTAAAATCAAAACAAAAATAACACATATTTCAAATTTATTTGTCGCAGTAGTTGTATTTCATAAAACTTCTAAAATCTCCAATCCCTGTTCAGCATTTGATATTCTGTGTCATATAATCTTCTACCTGATAAGCGAGCGTCTCTGACCTCGCTTCTTGTAAATGGGACTACTCCTGTTCAGGTACAAAGTTTTTTTTCGCTACCAAGTGAGTTTTACTCATTTGATTTTTGATAAAATTCTTTTACTCTTCTTCGTGATATTCATGTGCAGGAATAGGAAAAGGTCTTTTGCCAATCAAAGATTCCACATCGCTTTTAATCAATACTTCTTTTTCCAATAATCTTTCTGCCAAAAGTTCCAGCTCTTTGCTTTTCTCTTTTAACAAGGCTTTAGCTCGTTCAAATTGAGTATCGATTAATTCCCTCACACGTTCATCAATCATAGATGCTGTTTTTTCACTGTATGGTTTATGGAAGCTGTCCTTAGACATTGCATGAAAGGACACGTTTCCGATTTTTTCGTCCATACCATACACGGTAATCATACTATAAGCCATTTGCGTCACTTGATCAAGGTCATTTTGGGCACCAGTGGAAATTTTATCAAATGTATTTTTTTCAGCAGCTCTACCTCCCAAGGTCATACACATTCTATCCAGTAACTGTTCTTTTTTAACTATATATTCTTCTTTAGGAAGATATTGAGCATATCCAAGTGTCCCCATTCCACGAGGAATTATTGTAACTTTAATCAATGGGGACGCATTTTCTAAGAACCAACCACAGATAGCATGACCTGCTTCGTGATAAGCTATAGTCCTTTTTTCCTTTGGAGGAATGAATTTATTTCTTTTTTCCATGCCACCTATAACTCTATCAAGGGCATAATTAAAGTCTTCCATCTCAACACATTTCTTATCGCCTCTTGCGGCTACCAAAGCTGCTTCATTACATACATTGGCTATATCCGCTCCGGCAAATCCCGGAGTCATCTCTGCAAGATAATTGGTATTTACCTCCTCACACGATTTTATGTCTTTGAGGTGAACTTCAAAAATAGCTTTCCTTTCTTTCAAATCCGGCAAATCTATTCCTATTTGTCTATCAAATCTTCCCGGTCTTAGTAGAGCCGGATCCAATACATCCGGTCTATTGGTGGCAGCCATCAATATCACTCCCGCATCAGTCTTAAAACCGTCCATTTCAACTAAAAGTTGATTCAATGTATTCTCCCGTTCGTCATTTCCACCTTGGATAGCACCTTTACTTCGTGACCTACCGATAGCATCAATCTCATCTATAAACACTATACAGGGAGCTTTCTCTCTAGCTTGTTTAAACAAATCTCTCACTCTGGATGCTCCAACTCCTACAAACATCTCGACAAAATCCGAACCTGAAATAGAGAAAAACGGTACATTTGCTTCTCCGGCTACTGCCTTAGCCAAAAGGGTTTTCCCTGTACCGGGAGCTCCAACCAAAAGCACTCCTTTGGGTATTTTACCTCCGAGATTCGTATATTTTTTGGGATTTTTAAGAAAATCAACGACTTCCATAACCTCTTGCTTTGCTTCCTTCAATCCCGCAACATCCTTAAAAGAAATGTTGACTTTAGCATTTTTATCAAACAAAGCAGCTCTGGATTTACCTATATTGAAAATCTGTGAGCCTGGTCCTCCGCCTGCTCCCATCCTACGCATCAAAAACATCCACAATCCTATCAATATAATAATAGGTAATAACCAATTGAGAATAGGTCCGACCCAATCTTGTTTGGTCTTGAGTACGGGATCAATTTCGTAACCTTCTTTCTTCAATTTCATCATCTCTTGATCAAAAGTTCTCATATCTCCAATCTGAAAACTAAAATCCGGTCCAAAAATATCCTTTTTTCTGTCTTTTAATTCCTTATATTTATTTCTTTTATCTTTTTTGATATATACATTTGCGATAGACTTATTGATTACCTCAACTTTTTTCACATCATTATTGCGAACCATCTCTATAAACTTAAAAAAAGTAGTTTCTCGAGAATTGTCGCTAGGATATAAAAACAACTGAATAGCCATTAGCCCAAGTATTATCAATCCATATACCCAGAATGTATTTGCCTTAACATTTTTCGGATCTTTGGGATTAAACGGATTCTTGTTTTTTTCCTGTTTGTTTTTTTCCTGTTTATTATTTTTCGGTATATTATTATTTGTACTCATATGATTTTTTGAATTAATTGAAAGACTATAAGTCTTCGTATTTTTTGAACTTTGCATCATTCCAAAGAGCCTCTAAATTATAAAATTCTCTTGTCTCTGGATAAAAAACATGGACAACTATATCAAAATAGTCGATTAAAACCCACTTAGAGTGATCTTTCCCTTCATAACTGATCGGCATTTGACCTGTTTCGTTTTTCATCCTTTTGTAAACATTATTGGCAATTGACGATACTTGAACCGTTGAATCTCCTTCACAAATTATAAAAAAATCTGCAGGAGCGCCTTGTACTCCTCTCAAATCCAATTGTAAAATATTCTTACCTTTAATGTCCTGAATACTATCGATAATCAAGTCAATAAAAAAATCAGGATCTGTTTGTTTTAATTTTAAAGATGCTTTATTTGTCAAATTTTATGTATTTTTGATTTAGGAATGCAAAGCTATTTATTTTTTAACTATAAAAGAAGTATTTTAATGAATAATATTGGCTCTAAGCTTATAGTATTAAAGGAAATCAGCTCTACAAACGAATATGCTTACAATCTATTGTCTCAAAGTAAACAGATAGACGGCACTATTGTTTTGACATATTTTCAAACAAATGGCAAAGGGCAAGGAAAAAATCTATGGATTAGTGAGAAAAATAAAAACTTATTGCTATCAATAATTCTCCAGCCTGATTATTTGGATGTTGAAAAACAGTTTTACCTGAGTATGATAATAAGTTTGGGAATACTGAATACAATAAAAAAATACACATCAGCAGATATTAAGATTAAATGGCCAAATGATATATTTCTATCCGGGAAAAAAGTTGCGGGAATATTGACTAAAAATATATTGTCAGGAAGAAAAATCAAAAACTCAATCGTAGGCATAGGTTTGAATATCAACCAAGATCAATTTTATAAATTAGAAAATATCGCAACATCATTGGCAAAAATAGAAAACAAAGAATTTGATTTAAAAGATGTTTTAGAAGAACTAATCATCAATTTGAATTATTTTTACAACAAACTCAGAAAAAGTCAATATGCAGAAATAAAAAAAGAATATTTAGAAAATCTCTATAAACTTAATATTCAGAGCGACTTTGAATTACCTGCTACGAATAATGAACCCCCAAAGCCATTCTCTGGCAAAATAACAGGAGTAGATGAAAGTGGAAGATTACTTGTAGAAACCCAAGGCAAAATAAAAACCTTTATGCACAAGGAAATTATATTTACTTAGTTTCTCCATAAAAACAACTATTTGTAAGGTTCTTTAATAAAATATAAATAACGGTTCAGTATATGAGGCGTTGGGCGTTTTGATGTTTTTCTCGAACTCTTTTTGTATCCCGGTTAACAGATTTAATTCATCTTCAGTTAATATTTTTGTTGCAAGAAAAATTTCCGTTAATAATGAAAAGTTGAAATTCTTAAGAAGAAGTCCCAGAGTTTTGTTTTAAAAATTCCAATATTAAGTTTTCTATTTCCATATCATCCATTTAGCTCACAAAAATAATTAATTCGGCTCAATAATTCAAGTTTTTGAGCTGTATTCGTTTTTTTAATGAGCTACAACGGGAGTCTGTGCATTAACCCCAATTTTACTATTATTTTACCCCCTAATTATTTGATATTCAGCAATTATTAATTTCTATTTTTAGGTTTTTCGCAGTCTGACGGTCTTGCGATATGAAGCGGGCGCAGCGATAGCAAGCCTGCTTTCATCATCGCTTGTTATCTGCTGGGTTTCTTTGTTATTACTTTCTCTATCAATGATTTAAAAGCCATGCTATCTCCATAAATCATATTTTCTTGCATTTCCAAATAATCATCTTCATATTTTTTTAGGAAATTTTTTGGTGGTATAATATTCAATTTATCAATTTGTAACTCAGAATAATTGACCGTTTTAATTGGTGTAAATATTTTTCTGTGAGCAATTATTTCATCAAACAGTTTGGTGTTTTTTAACGCCCTAATACCGTATTCTGTTGATATTATTTCTCCTATATCGTATAAATGTCTTGACATTCTATGATAACGAATTTTATCGTCAGGTTTGGTAAATTCTTCGTGTAATAAAATCAATTTTTCTAAAAATGTTTTTTCCGGAGATATTGTTTTTACAATAAATGATTTATCATCAAAAGAATTATTTGGATAATATTCTGAAATTATTGATTTTATCTCTTTATCATCTGTCGGTTCTAATAACGAACGAGCACCAATTTCAATCAATACTTTTTGTTTAATATATGGCAATTCATTAAAAACAGATTTGTATTCAATTTCTATGATTTCAGGGTCTTGGTCAGATATTTTTGTATTTTTTACCTCAATATTAAATAGTTGATTATCAATACCGTAATCATTAAACTCTTTTCTTAAAAAATCAAGCATTTCAGAAGAAACAAAATCGTGCGATTTTCTTCGTAATTTTCTGATTTGTCCTTTGGTTAATTCACCTGCAAATCCAAGGTATTCACGGTTCACGGCAAGGTCAATATCTTCTGAAAATCTTTTGATTAATTTGTGTGCTTTACTTAATGAAGTTCCACCTTTAAACACTAATTGTTTAGAAATCTCAGCATTAAATATAAGTCGTAAGACAAGCGTTACCCAAGCATCTTTTTCAATTGCTTGTGGTTGGATGCCTGTCTTAAAACTCAATTGTCTAAACAGTTCTTGCTGTTTTTGTATAGGTAATTTAAGCCAATTCATTTGATAGTTTTAATAAAATTTCTAACATTATTTTCTGTATCCATATCGGTGCATTCATCATATCTTTTTTTATGTTTTCTACTTCTTCCGATTGTTTTATAATATCGATAAGTTTTTGTTTTATGGTTTCATTTACATTATCTTTTTTTAAGGATTTTAATGATTGAATAATTAAACTACTTAATTTACTCTCAAAATATAAATTTTTAGGACTGGTTTTTTTAAATACGATAGTTTGATTGCCAATTTTAATTTTCCGTGCCGAACCGTCAGTCAGATAAACAACATTCATTGGAATTTGTGTTGATAATCCAAGTAAATGTTGTGCATAAACACCTGTAGGAATTATTTTTGCTTTATCTCTTTTAGCTATAGATTTTGCAATTTCTTCTGCTGTCGGATATAGTATTCCTAATATTTTATCAATTTTAGGATAATAATAAATTCCTTTTGATATTCGAATTAATACACCTTTTTTTACTAATCTTTGAAGTGTTTTTCTAACATTATCATAGTTACCATATTCTAAAAAGTCTGAAACAAAAAATAATTTTCCTTGTTTTGACTTACTAAAAATATTTTCAATTTTTTTTGATACAGTCATTATTTATAAATTTGTCCCAAAAATAGTAAAAAAATGGGACAAAATAAAAATTCATTCCTAATTCTACTGAGTTTTGTTACCTTGCAGGTAACTTTCCTATATACGGAACAAATATAAATTTATTCCGCATTTTCCAAAAAAAATCTTTAGGACAAACTAAAATTATCCAATATCGACACTTAATAATCTTTATCAGTAGTACATTAAACGCATTTGGGCAAAAAAAACAAAACTAAACCCATTGTATTTTTAAATAATTACGCACAATAAAGTATTATCTTTATCATAAAAACTAGTGCGCCAAGAACAAAATAAATCCAATATTAAAACGTTTAAAGAGAATAACCAAAAAACAAAAATTATGAGAGGGAAAGCACCAGCTCTCCCATTAACAGTAAACAAACGCCTTCGCAA
>JALVEG010000239.1 GCA_027031145.1 Saprospiraceae bacterium
ATTCTTATGCTAAAGATTTTGATAATTCCGTTATTGCCATAAGAGATCAATTCAGCATAAAAACTTATGACATACAAATTTTAGCAGCAAAATACAAAAAAGATATTTCCGCAGGTATCGGTTGGGAAGGATATATCAAAAATGCCGGATTTAAAGGGGAAGTTACTTTATTTACTCCGATGGATAAAAACGATGATAAATCCACAGCAGTTCTGACATCATTGTCTTTGGATTATTTTTTCAAAAACGGTTTGATGATGATAGCGGAAGTATTGTACAACAGTGCCGGTATTAAAGACAGTGAAAATTTCAATATTCAGGGTTTTTATTCCGAATCCTTAAATGCACGAAACCTAATGCCTAATCGTTTATCATATTATCTGCAATCCAATTATCAGATAAACCCGGCATCATCAGCAAATATGGGAATAATGTATCTTCAGGAGCTAAAAGCACTTGGAATACTCCCCAGCTATTCATACAATATCAGTGAAAACTGGGATTTAGATTTTTTCGGACAGTTTTTCTTTGGAAAATTGAATGATGATTTTGAAAATATACAGAATGGGGTGTTTTTGAGGGTGAGGTGGAGTTATTGATAGCTTTAAAATTTTGCCGACGAAATTTATTTCGTCGCTTCATCATTCAATGTGCCAAATAAATTTGGCACGCCAATTTTCACTCCCTGATAAGCGAGTCTTTGACCTCACTTCCAAAATATCTAAACTTCAAAACCTCCAGACTTCCAAACTTTATAGCTTCTCCATCATCTCTCACTTCTCATCTCTCTAACACCCATTCATTTTGTCACTATTTTTGTTTGCTTCGCTACAAAAATACCGCCAAAACAACCCAGATATAAGGTCTTCGAGACCCTGCATTCGCTATCGCTCATACAGGGCTACAATCCTATCATCCCTTCGGGATTTAATTATCAAACTTCAAAATCTTAAATCTATATTCGGCGTTCGATATTCCCATATTTACTCATTTTTCTTTTTTGTCCCATTTCGCCCCAACCCTCCCAAAGGGATAAATGAAGGAAGATGTGACAAAAAAATCAAAATTCCTACATCCTTCATTATTCTAATATTCCATACTTCAAAACATAACCAACCCCTTTTTTATGTCAAATAAATTTGACAGTCCAAACTTTTTTAATCACCGAAGTTTCAACGTAGGTGATCCCGCTTCAAAAACACAGAACCCAGAACACAAAACATAGAAATCTCCCACTCTCTTTCCCCCTCTCTCTGTCTCTTCGTCTCTTCGTCTCTTCGTCACCCACTCGCCCTATCGCCCTCTCGCCCATTCGCCAAATCGCCAAATCGCCCGATCTCCCATCACTCATGCACCACCCTCTCCACTCTCACCTCACTACCTCTCACCACCTTCACAAAATACACTCCTGCTTCCAAACCGGACAAGTCGATATGTTCAAAATCCTTTGATTTTTGTAGCACCTTGATACCTGCTGTATTGTATATTTCCAGTTTGTTTATTTTTTGTCCTGTATTTATTATCTTGATATAGTCGTGTGCGGGGTTCGGGATGATAGTGATACCGGTTGCAAGATCTTCAGTTGCAGTCAATACGGACAATGTTGCCGCACCGGATGTGATATCTCCGCATTCGCCCGATATTTTTACCGTATAGCTTCCCGCTTCGCTTTGTGCTGCATCGGTTATCGTCAGTTGAGCAGTGGTAGTCCCTGCATATTTGCCTCCGTCAGACAATGCCGTACCATCTTTGTACCACTGGTATGCGGATATCGTACCTGTAGCTGCCACGGAAAACACTGCCTGTTTGCCTCTACCTATTTCTATAGATTGCGGTTGCGTAGAAATCGATATCAATGGCTTTACTGTAAGTGTAGCGACATCACTGGTGGCAGTACCACCATCACCTGATACCACACATCTGTATTCTCCTGCATCGGATGTTGTTACGGCAGTGATTGTATAGGTATTTGAAGTAGCACCGGGTATGTCCGTATTATCCTTTTGCCATTGGTAGCTTAGGTTCTTACCGGCAGCAGTAATTGCAAAAGCTGCTGATTGGTTTTCGCAAGCATTTATAGATTGCGGTTGATTTATAATTGTAGTATTATTTGGAATTTCCGTTTTGTTTTTGAACCAAACAATTTCATTATCCTCCGGAGCATTCAGTACAATATCCTTTACTTCATCATTATCTATATCTACAACATTAAACCAATTTTTGTATGTTTCAGGATTATTAAAACTCCAAGAATCATATCCTGTAATAGTTCCTATTGTTTTCACTGTAGAAAATTGCATTCCTCCATTATTCAATTGATAAGATATATGAAATTGATTACCGTCTTTTGAGAGAAAAACTAGATCGGCATCTCCATCCAAATCAATGTCTTCGCTTCTAAAAAACAATTGATTTTCTCCATTAATTTTCACTTCGTTATTATATGTACCATTATCATTTTCCATAAAATAAAGCCCTTTATCATTATCTAAACCTGACAACAGAATATCTTTATCTCCATCATTATCCAAATCGACTAAATCAAAACAATTTGGATTGTTATAAATACTATTCTTTATTTTTAACTTAGTAAATGTTCTATCACCATTATTAGTAAATAATATTATATTTTTTACAGAAAATCCATTAATTACACCAATATCCAATAAACCATCACCATTTATATCAACGAATTTTTTATACCCAAAACTTCTAACAGTTTTATCAACAACAACTTCATCAAAAGTATTATCACCATTACCGAAGTAAATATATAATTCATCATTTTGAAATGAAATCGGGTTTCTAACCAAAATATCAATATTCCCATCATTGTCAACATCCCCATAATCAGCAAATTCTTTTTTCCAGCCGGAAATATTTATTTCAATTCCTTTCAACGAATCTCCATTAATATTTTTGTAATAATAATTGCCCGAAAAAAGAATATCCGGTAAACTATCATTGTCATAATCCATATACTTTATAACAAATCCCGGAGTCCAACCTAATTCTTTTTTATCATAATTACCGGAACCATTTGACAAATACATAATTAATGACACGTTTCCTCCTGCAAAATCCATTTTGCCATCATTATTAAAATCAAAAGGAATAAATGCGGCATTCCAAGAAATATTTTCTGTAGTTATTATTTTTTCTTGATTTTCAAAAATCAAATCTTGACTTTTTACTATTCCTACTGAAAAAATAAATATTACTAAAACTAAAATAAACGTATCTTTTCTCATTTTAAAAATTTTATTTATGTTTAAAAAATTAATTCTCTAAGTTTTGTCCAGTTGCAGTATTTTGATTGGGACTAATATCTATTATTACTGCATCGGTTAGTTTTGTATATCCGCCGTCTTCCCTATATTTGCCGCTATCT
>JALVEG010000240.1 GCA_027031145.1 Saprospiraceae bacterium
AGCAATTCCATCATTTGCACTGAAATTATCTGCATTTTTGAAGCTGTACATTAATACTACACTAAATAATATTAAACTGAAGAATAATACTGATTTTTTTAAAAATTTTGAATTCATGATTTTGATTTTTTTGAATTAATTAAAAATGTTTATTTGATAAAATTTATTTCTTCTTTGAAATAAGATGCTGAATACTGTATTTTCCCGGACCATATACAAACAGTGTGAATAGCATGATTATATAGTATAATGGTATCTCAAAACCGTTTTCACCTGCATCGAAATGCGAAAATCCGTGAACTGAGACTATTGCGACTATCATTACGATGATCAAAGGAATCGAAATTATCCTTACTGCAAAACCGAAGAATAATAATATAAATCCAAATGTTTCAGTTAAGGTCGCCAAATAGGCATTTAATGTAGGAAAAGGCATACCCATACCTTCAAACCACTGCGCAATAGCTCCGACATCTTCCCATTTCATCATTGCAGGTTTGTAAAAACCATAAGCCAATACCAGTCTCATAAATAGTAATGGCAGATCTTTTAAATTTGATAGTTTATCTTTCATAGTGTCACAAACACCGGTTAATTTACATTTCATCTGTTTATTTTTTTTAATTTGTAAATATTTTGTACGTAAGTATAGTCGTAGAGATATCGATATCCTTACAAACAAAAATTATTTTTGAAATGATTTTAGTTTTTTGTATTGATTGAAAGCAAATTACATGATAAAAATCAATTATTGCTTTAGCGGAATATAAATAAATACGAAATAAAAATAAAGATATTGCATATTATTTATATTAATTTTAAATAAGTTAAAATATTTTATTGATTTTGGTTGAGTTTTGTAGATGAAAAGCGTAAAACATTGTGATAGATATGTTTTAACCAAATGAGACTTATGTGGTTATAATGAATTTATTTTTTTAAAAAAATTTACTATTAATTATTTACATGCTTGTTTCCACCTTTGTTAACAATTCCGCTGTCTTATTATACACTTCCTGCATATTTTTATCAGGATTGGCAGCGTAAAGTGCAATTTCACAAGTTTCAAGAAGTTTGATATATTCTTCGATATTATCTTTTGAAATATTCAATGCCTGAAGTCTGGATTTGACATTTTCTTTTGACAATTCGATAGTTGGAATGTTTAGCTTATCCGATACATATTTAAGCAAAGCATCCGATATTTCTTTATAAAAATCAGAAGTATTATTATCATCCATATATTTTTTAGCTGTTTTCAGCCTTTTAAGAGCTATTTTTGCAGCTTTTTTCCTTTTCAATATGACCGGATCTATATTGTTTTGTTTTATGAGATACCATTTATATAAATACATAAACGGAATTGATAAAAACGTTATTCCTATGATCATCCGGAATGCAACAGAACCGAAAAAAACAGGAGTTTTCTTAGATAATGATGTGATTTGCATCAATGGTCTTAATCTGTATTTCTCAATTATAGTTTTAGCATTTTGATTGCCTTTACCTTTTATTATATTTATATTTACGGGATTAGAATTGATTGTTATATATTTAGCACTATCAATATCGAAATAAGTAAAAGGTATCTTTAAAGTATACCTGCCGGGTTTTTGAGGAACTATAAGATATTCAAATATTTTTTTACTATACAATTTACTATTTTGTTCATAATCATTTTTCCCGATAACTTTCGGGTCATATACTTCAAAATCTTTTAAATATTTATTTATTTTAGGAGCTTCTATATATTTTGAAGGTTGATCGCTTTCTATTTGCAGTTTCAGTGAAAAAGCATCGTCGGTAGAAACTTTTCTTCTATTGGTTTTTATATATATTTTGAATTTGCCTGTATTTCCGCTAAAATCTGCGGGAGCATCCGGTGGTAGAGGTTTAACTATTATAGATTTACTATTGGTATAAACCGAAATTGATTTTGTAGATCTGAAAAATAAACTTCTTGACCGGGTGGTTGGTATTTGTAAATTAATATCGGCAGATGAAAATTCAAATTTCCCTGTTTTTTGAGGGAATAATGCCAGTTTTCTAAGTGTATAAACAATATATTCAGTATTATCTATTATTTTTCTGATTCCTCTTGTATTATTATTGAGTTCAACAACACGAAATCCGTCGAAATCAGGTTCGGTTCGAAAACTATAACTTTCTATATTTTTCGTAGTATAAAGATTGTATTTTAAAATAACCTGCTGTCCTGCGTAAACTACCGAATCGCTTAATTCCATTTTAGCAAAAATAGTATTGCTTGATTTTTCCTGTTTGGTTTGTTTCTTTTTTAAAACATTTATTTTTATTGGTTTGGTTTTATAAACTTTTTTTCCTATAGTTATTTTGGCAGGATTTATAATAAAAGTGCCCGGTTTTTTGGCCAATAAAGTATATGAATATGAAATTTTAGAACTTGAGACTCCATTTATCAAATTATATGAACTTGATCGATTAGGTCCCGAAACAATTCTGAAACCGTTAAAATCCGGAGGAGTAAAATTTTTCATATCACTGTTTTCCACAGTGAATGTAACTTCAATATAACTTCCCTGAAAAACTTCAGTAGCATCTGTAGTAGCATAAAAGTTTACCTGTGCAAATGAGCTCACGGATATTACCAATAATAGTAAAACAAAAACAAAGTGTCTTATATAGCAATAATTTTTATTCATAATCTTTATTGTCAATCAAATTTTTAAGTTCTTGCTTACTTGGCAAAACGGTTGATTGTTTATTTACACAACAATCCTACAGTTTTCTGGTTTTGATTTTCTTCTTTTTATTTTTCTTTTCAGGAACACTTCTTTTTTTTCTATAAAAAGGCTGATCGTCGTATCCCGGAAAAGAAAACTCAAACTGATTATCTTTCATTTTAGGTTCTATTTTTTTTCCGTCAGGATTTGGTAAAACCATTATTTTTATCGGTCCGGTTTCCAAAGTATCCCCTTCCATATAAAGATAAGCAGGTTCGATGTATACTTCACCTTCATGTTTTGGTTCAAGATAATATGTATAACTGGATTTTTGAGTCGTCTCACCATTTACCATCGAAAACATTGAACTTGTATTGGGTCCGCTGATAATTTCAAAATCATTGAACTCAGGAGCGATAAAATCACCATTTGTATTGATAATATCAAATCGAACAATCATATAATTTCCGGCTAAAACAGTATCATTGCTGACTTCAACTTTAAATTCTCCTTGTTGGGCAAATATCATACTTGACCATGCGGACAATATCAACAAAAAAAGTATTTTTTTCATATTTATAATTTTTTAATTAACTAAAATATTCCCTGAAAAGCGAGCATCTTTGACATTGCTTTTTTCACTTCATCGGATAAGCGAGTGTCTCAGATCTCGCTTTCTGTCA
>JALVEG010000241.1 GCA_027031145.1 Saprospiraceae bacterium
ATCCTGAATGGTCTTTGTGTCCGATTGTCCTCCAGGATTTATAACCGTTAAAGTAACATTGTATGTTCCTGTGTCTCCAAAAACGACCATTGGGTTTCTAATCGTTGTTGAATTAACATATTGAGGTACAGGACTGAAAGACCATGTCCAAGTTGCGCCTTCTTTCCTGATCGAGTAATCTTCAAAATGAAGAGTATCTCTGACGCAATATGAATTCATTTGGTCAACCATCGGTTGGGCAATAACCGATGAAGATTCAAAAAACGAACTTTCCCACAATGCTTTATTTTCTGTTGCCATTCTTACTTTTTCATCCCTATAAAAGGGAATAAGTGCTTGATAATTAAATTTTGCAGGTAATCCGTCTGAAAATAATTTCCAACCTAAAGAATTATTCCTGTAATAAACTTTATTTGTAGTAACCACATAAACACCTCCATCTGTACCATCCTGGACATGAATTCCTTTTGGTTGTTCTTCATCAAAAATAGGATTAGAAATATTTGTCCAGCTATTTCCGCCATCCGAAGAATGAAATATTTTATTTGTACTGGTTCCGCCATTCGTAAGAGCCAGATAGATACTGTTTTTATCATCAGTCCTGACTGAAATATACATGGAATATGTTGAAGCAGGCAATGTCAATTGCGTCCAACTGTTCCCTGCATCTGTGGATTTCCAAACTCTATGATTTTTTTGAACAACATAAATATAATCTGGATCCTGTCTTGGTATCTCTATCCCCAACACTTTTTCAGAAGTATTCGAACCGAAAACATGTAAAGTATCAAAAGAATTTCCTCCATCCACGCTTTTGTACAGTACATTTTCTTTACCAAGATATAAAATATTCCATGATCGTGGATAGGGGACAATTTCACTCTTGTTATCAACGTAATAACTTTCATTAGGGAACATACTGTATTTTGATATATTTTCCAAACCTCCTGTCAATGATTCCGGTAGTTTATACGCAGAAATATCACTGTGTTGAACTTTTAAATTTTCACCCTGATTGACATAACCCGTAGCAGCTTCTGCTCCACCGAGAGAAAGAAATTTACCTTCTCCATAATTTTCATAATGAGAGCTATTCCCATTATGATATCTCCCTCCTGTTACTACATCCTGATTCCATCCTTGTCCCAAACCCCAAAAAGCTGAACCGTTTATTCCTTTTGTTCTGGATTGTTGAAATTCAAAATCAGCATTATAATAATCGATACCTCCGTCAGTTGTAACCCAAATATCTTCACCGTTCATCTCTATTTCCTGAATATCAGGATGCCTGTAACCTGAACCACAGTTTTGGCAAAAATATCCTCCCCACCCTGTGTAAGTAGTACCACCATCATCAGATTTGAATAAATTTAAAGAACCGACAAGAAATTTATCCGGATCCGTATCCGAGACATCTATTGCCAGATCATAAAAACCCTGATTATAATATCCTCCCCAATTGAATGTAGGGTGAAAGGAAGTTAAACACCAATGATCATCGCTATATGGTCCACCCGGTTCATTATCAGGATTGCCATCGCCATTGCCATCATAAGGAGTACTCCAGCTTTCACCTGCATCGTCACTGCGATAAATACCAATATAATTATTATCGTTAACAGCATCGTCTTCTTCTCCTATAAGAACGACATATATCCTGTTAGGGTCGGCATCTGTTACACCTATCCTGGCACCTCCGTTTGAGGCTGCAGCTCCTCCTACCGGTTCATACCAACCATTTGTTTTGGCCGTAAAATTCAATCCGTTATCCGTGGATTTCCATATTTCTGTTCTGACTTTAGTATTATTGGATTTAGCAACAAAAACCGTATTAGGATCATCTGTTTTCAGTTCAATATCCCAACATTTATCTGAAATAATTTCATTCCAACTATTCCCACCGTCAGAACTTCTTCTGAGACCTTGCTTTCCTGCAGTCATGATAACATTATGGTCATTTGGATTTATTGAAATATCAGTAATATTCAATTGATAAATATCTTCCAGGACATTCCAACTCATACCACCATCAGTTGATTTATATAGCTTATTTCCCTGCCCGACATAGACAATATTTTCATCAACCGGATCTACTTCAATAGCACCAATTCCACCAAGACTTAAATCTTGACCTATTGCTGACCAATTCAATCCTTTATCTGTTGATTTGAAAAGTCCTCCACCTTCTGATCCTACATAAAGCACATTGGGATTGGATGGAGATTGATCTATAGCATAAACATTTACCTGAGCGGATTTATATTCCGTACCTGAAGAATTATATGTTTCAAATGGTCCCATTGCAGTCCAGTTTCCTGCTCTTGATTTGATACCTTGCCTGGATTTAATACGTGTATATTTTTGAAACAAAAACTCTTCTTTTTCTCGTATTTCTTCTACCGTTGGAATATAAATAGAGCCATCAGGCTGTAAATATTGTTCGGACTCAATAATTCTGCTAAAATATTTATAATTCTGTGTATTAGTATTTTTGTAAAACGGATGTGTTTTATAATATTTCTCATATTCATCAGAGATTTGATAATAATTCGGTTCTGAGCTGTATAACAATTTCACCCATTCCGGACTATCATCACTGATCAAAGGAATAGTTTTAAATAAATCGGGATATTTAGTAGTAGGCAAATAATGATTTGATTCTGCAATAATTTTTGAGTTTTCTAATTTATTTTGGCAAATAGCATTTGAAAATAAAAAAAACACTCCTATAAAAGTAAAAGATAAAATTTTAAGATTCATTTTAATGTTTTTAAAACTGCCGGTAATTAAACAGAGATTTAACCCGCATTACGAAAACCATTGAACAATGCGAGTTAAAGAAATCCTGTAATAAATACCAAAATTAAAACTTTTAAACGATAAACTGGAGAAAAATTAAAAATTATTGATATAGGTAACTTCACAGGTAGAGTCATTTTGATAAAAAGTGGAGCGATTGCGGTTTACCCCGTGAAATTAACGAAGTATTTCACTGGGGGTTGCGGCTTCCTCCCTTGCAAGGGAGGATTGAGGTGGGTTCTAAATAATATTTTACCTATTAATGCAGCTACTCAAGTTATTTTTCATTAAAGAAATCATCCTTTATTTGAATATTCTACATAACTATATTAAATTTGTTGAAAATAAATCGGAAAATGAAAACATTAAAAAGGATATTACTTGCCATACTTGTATTAATAATCATAATAGTTGCAGCCGGATACTTTTATCTTCAAAACACAAAACCTGTATACAATGGTGAATTAACACTTCAGGGCTTACAAAAAGAAGTGAAAGTTTATTTTGATGATTACGGTATACCCCATATCTATGCTCAAAATGAAAATGATGCTTATTTTGCACTAGG
>JALVEG010000242.1 GCA_027031145.1 Saprospiraceae bacterium
AGGGCTCTATTTGAGTAGATTGATTGAGATTGATATAGAGCCAGCCACTTTTTGGTATTGTATCAAATTTGATAAAATCGGCGATAGGAAATTTTTTATATAGGACATTGTACCCTTGAAAGAGATAGTTGTCAGAATCTTTTTTATCGGCAAAGTCTACATAATAATATCTACTATCAAATGTATTTGGATAATATGCTACTTTGAAATTGTTTAAATTAACCTCTTGAAGTTCTGATCCATCGGGCACAAAATAGTATAAAGCACTTAATGTAGTATTGCGAGTAGCGCCTATTCGGATAGAGACTTTCGTTCCTTTTAAAAGATAAACACGATACCTATACCAGTGCGGAGCACACCATTTAGTTGTATGAACATTATTTGGTTTTTTTATGCATAATGAGCTATTGTTTTCTTGGCAAACAATCTGATCTCCCTGATAGCCATATTCAGTGTGATTGATGACTAACCTATCTTCATTGTTAGCAAGCCATTGTTCTTTGAAGCCCACTTTTTTATTGTAATTATCTGGTTTTTGATGTAAAGAAAAATAAGAGGTGGCTGCCGATAACCAAGAAATTACTACGGCAAATAAGATCAAATAGCGCATTATTGCCCTTTATGTATTATATTGATAATTATCGGATGATAGCAAGAAGAGTGTTAGAAGTGTGTAAATAGGGCGAAAAGCCCTATTGAAGGAGAGATTATTTTTTCTCTCGGAGATATTGGTTGTAAAGGTGGTTGTTGAGATAGAGATCTCCAACTTTTTTCGCATAGAATGTAGTAGGAATAACAGGAACACCTTTCCAGTTTGTTGTACCATTGTTGTCAGCACTCAAATCAACATCAATGTAACCGCCCTCTTTAAACATATATTTTTTCGCCCAAGGATCTGCTCCAATACCCTCAGGATCATGGAAGAATACAATTTGAACCTCTTTGGTCATATTGTGTTCAGGACATGTAGTTTCATTGTGTTCTTCAGTAGGACCAGAGTAAAAATCGCTAGATCCCGTATCTGTAGAGAGATTTACTTCACAAGGAGCTTTATCACAATAGTTGGAATGCTCCGTCAAATCTCTAAAGATGGTAGTATTTTCATCAAGTGTATATGTGTTCAAATCATCACAAGTGGCATCTGAAGCATACCAATAAGGATATGTAAAGATTGTCAAGAATGGATCTGCCAAATAGCCTGGCTTATCGTTTCCTTCCAACATCACATAAACATGAGATTTAGCGAGCTCATCTTGCAAATTAGCCACACTTCCACCGAGCACTGGTAGGTTTTGATCAGATCCCAATACATTATTACCACTTGGGACAGCAGGAAGTGTATCACCGAAAGCCAGCATATTTAGGAACATTGCTCGTTTTCCATTGTCATCAGCAACGTTTCTATAAATGATTTGTTGTCCCATCAAATCACTATCTGCCACATCTACAGCTTTACTAAGATCAATACTTGTTCCATTAATTGGAGCAAGACCGAACAGTTTCTTTTTGTCATATGGACAAGTTACACTCCAATTTCCATCTGCTTTTTTTAGCTCAGATTCATTGATATCGCCAAGACCGATAACTTCCACATATCCCATATTTGCATTCAAACAAGATTGGCCGATGATACCTGCATTATGGGTCAAATCCACATTCACTCCAGATACTATGTTACCACTTGCATCCAATCCTGTAATAGCAGAATCATCATCAGAAATTATTTTGATATGACCATCAGAATCTGCTTTGATAGTCGCTTCAAACACATCGCCTGGAGTAAGATAGAGTGGAAAGTCGACAAGCTCTTTTGAGAGAGTCCCTTCTCGTACTATCACCTTGGCGATAACTGCAGAAGTAGTATTTGTATTCACTACCTTGATTTTTGTTTGCCATCCATTTCCATTCGCGATATAAACTGGAGAAATGAGATAGTCACCAGTACCATCTTTTTCTATATGAATAGCAGCCATAGCCGCCGTTCCTGCCAATGCCAATGCCGCAGCACCAGATACCAATTTTTTTCTTAGACTCATTGTCTCTCCTTCCTTATTTTAAAGTCAATAAGTATGATAGAATAATCGATTTCTATCATATTCAATTTTAAACGTTTCGATTATAACATAAAAATTATAATTTTATTCTTTACTTTTCCTTACTGAAACTCTTGTTCTTCCTTGTTTTTCGGGGGCAAAATATTTTGGAAAAATTTATGATACCATTCACCATCTACGTTGACCCACTTGTCCTTGGAAAAAAGTATGGCTTTTGAAGTTTTAATCCTCCGTTGTACGATAGCGGTATAGGGATTGGGGAATTTGATGGAAATGATTTCTATTTTGGCATTTTTTCCATATCCGTCTATCAAACCTCGATATACTTTTAATGGAACAAGATATCGCTGGTATGGCAGTTCATACTCATAGGCGTGCTTATAATCGTTATGCAATCGATAATGCCAGTACTCTACAACTCTTGTAAGAAGCTTTTGTGGAGTTGAGGAAATATTTTGATCATTATTTATAGTTACATTCTTATATTGGGGAAGTGGATGCATAGAACAAGCGGAAAAAAATAATATAGTTAGAATGAGAGAATAGGCCTTTTTCATTGATAATGCCTTAAGATTTTCTCTCTTTCTCTTTCAAAAGTTTTATTCAAAAAAATTCGTTCTATTTGAGAACGGACATCTTTATAAGGGAAATAGTTGTTTTCATTGTCTCGATAATCCTCTACATAAAAGATATCGTATCTATCTTTTCCCATTACAAAGACTGGAGTATAATATCCCTTCTTTCCGGATTTGATAAACTGCCTATATGGATTTTTGATACCTTTTATATATTTCCAGCCTAAATTTTGTTTAGTATAAGAGGTAACGTTTTTGGGATTTTGTAAAAAATGCAAAGCATCATCATACTTTGAAAATTTATATAATACAAGTTTCACTTCCTCCGGTTTTTTAAATTTCTCAATATGATCATAATAGTAAGATTTCAAAACCTTTTCCGGGAAAGATTTTTTCTTCTGTATATATGTCACATAATTATCCGCCAATTTCTTTTCTATCTCTATACGTATTAGCTTTTTTTCAAAATCACTCAAAAGATTATGCTTAAGATAGGCATCAGAGAGCAATCTGTTTTCTTTGACAATCTTTTTCGCACCTTTTTCATTCATAATAAAATGGTACTTCTTTTTTACAAAACTTTTCATAGCTGATACATCTTTTTGATCAACTTTTAAAGATTTGTCTGGTGTGATTTGAACATTTGCTCCCATAACAAAAGAAAGCAAAAAAATTAGGGTCAATACTATCTTCATCTATGATCCTCAAAAGAAATTTTATAAACGGATAAGGAAG
>JALVEG010000243.1 GCA_027031145.1 Saprospiraceae bacterium
TATTCATTGTTGGTTTCGGAATGCTGTTATCAATAAATTGTAAACCCGGAACAAAACAAGAAGTTGAGAAAAAAGCTGAAATTCAAAAGCCGAATATCGTATTCTTTATCGCAGATGATATGGAGAGATATATGTTCAATTGCCTTGATGAAGGAAAGGGCAAAAACCTGTCACCTAATTTGGATAAATTGGCAAATGAAGGTGTTTTGTTACTTAACCAGCACGTAAGTTCTGCTGTATGTACTCCGAGCCGGTACAGTTGTTTGACAGGCCAATATGCCAGTAGATCAGTAAGTAAACAAATGACTGATTTCACAAAAAAGATGGATGGTCAAACCGTCGTTCAGTGGAATTCATACATCGTTCCCGGGCAACCAACCATCGGAACTTATATGAAGCAACTTGGTTATACAACAGGATTTTATGGTAAAAATCATGCTGTTGAAGCACCCGGATGGGAAAAATTGCCTTTAAAAACAGATCCGACAACTCCTGAAGCTGTGAAAGTATTGAAAAGAAATGCTAAAATAATAAGCGAACAGTTAAAATTATGTGGGTTTGATTATTCCGGTGCTCTATATCAGGATAATCCAAGCTATCTGGGACCGGAAAAACTCAGAGTTCAAAATTTGGATTGGATCACTGATAAAGCTCTCGGGTTTTTGGATAAAACAAAAGATAAACCTATATTTTTATATTATGCAACCACAGTTCCTCATGGTCCTTCAAATGCCAGCCAGTCATGGTTTGGAGATAGAAGAGTGACAGCGGAAGGAATTCTGGATAAAGCTCCTACCTGTTTGCCACCTAAAGAAACTATTCCAAAACGCCTTATAGAAGCCGGACTGGTAAAAGAAGGTCAAAAAGTGCCTGATGCTCTCGGCAATGTTCTATGGATTGATGATGCACTTGGTGCACTTATCAACAAGTTGAAAGAACAGGGTAAATTGGATAATACTATTATATTCTTTTTCAATGATCACGGTCAGTATGCCAAAGGCTCTGTCTATGAAGGAGGAGTAAGCTCTCCATCTATTATATGGAAAAAAGGTGGATTTAAAACCGGAAATCTTAGTAAAGCCCTTGTGTCGAATATAGATTTTGCACCTACTATTATTGATATGGTTGGAGGTGATCCGGAAGATTTCAAAGCTTTTGATGGTAAAAGTATTCTGCCTGTTTTGAATGGAGATAAAAAAGAAATAAGAAATTCATTATATTTTGAAATGGGATTTTCCAGAGGTGTTCTCAAAGACAGTTTTAAATATATCGCATTACGATACCCTAAATATGCAATGGAATGGGATCTGAAAAAAAGAAAAGAGGTTCTTGATAAATGGAACAATTTCAGGATAAAAAACAAACTGGTATATCATTTTACCGATCCGTCTTTACCTTTTTCCCATCTTATGTTGATTCCCGGTGGAGGTGATGCGGAATATCCTTCGACTATCAGATACAAACATTATTATGATACCGATCAATTATACGATTTGAGAACTGATTCGAAAGAACAGAATAATCTCTTTGGCATTCCGGCTTACAAGGATAAAGCAAAAGATATGCAGGATGAATTGAAAAAATATCTTATGAAACTTCCCGGTAAATTTGGAGAATTCAAACCCTGATCGATATGAAATACGGCTATTTTGATGATAATAACAGAGAATATGTGATCACAGATCCGAAAACTCCTTATCCCTGGATAAACTATCTTGGTAATCACGATTTTTTTTCATTGATCTCCAATACCGCAGGAGGGTATTCATTCTATAAAGATGCAAAATATCGCCGTCTTAATCGTTATCGTTACAACAATGTACCCACTGATGACGGAGGAAGATATTTTTATATCAAAGAAAATGATGAAGTATGGTCCCCCGGATGGAAACCTATAAAAACTCCTTTGGATAAATATGAGTGTCGTCATGGACTTAGCTATACTCTGATAAAAGGAGAAAAAAATGGTTTGGAAGCAACAGTATTATATTTTGTTCCATTGCATTTCAAAGGGGAAATACAGCAGATTAAATTGAAGAATAATAGTTCCGTAAAAAAATCTTTCAAACTGTTTTCTCTTATAGAATGGGCATTGTGGAATGCCGAGGACGATATGACCAATTTTCAACGAAATTTTAATACGGGAGAAGTTGAAGTGGAAGATAATGTTATTTATCATAAAACGGAATACAGGGAAAGAAGAGATCACTATGCTTTTCATTCGGTAAATCAAAAGCACAATGGATTTGATACTGACCGTGAGACATTTTTAGGGCTTTATAACGGATTTAATGAACCACAAAATGTATTGGCGGGAAAACCATCAAATTCAATTGCTCATGGATGGTCTCCAATAGCATCTCATTATTTTGAAATAGAATTGGAACCGGGTGAAGAAAAATCTCTGATTTTTATGCTTGGTTATGTGGAATTGCCGGAAAAAGAAAAATGGGAATCAAAAGGTATTATAAATAAAAAGCCTGCCAGGGCAATGATCGCAGAGTATGATAGTGATGAGAAAGTAGAAAAAGCTTTGGATGAACTGGCTAAATATTGGGATGATTTGTTGTCAATATTCTATCTGGAATCAGATGATGATAAATTGAACAGAATGGTCAATATCTGGAATCAATACCAGTGTATGATTACATTCAATATGTCCAGAAGCGCATCTTATTTCGAATCGGGAATTGGCAGAGGTATGGGTTTCAGAGACTCCAATCAGGATTTGATAGGTTTTGTGCATCAGGCACCGGAACGGGCAAGACAAAGGATAATTGATATAGCTTCAACTCAATTTCCCGATGGTAGTTGTTATCATCAATATCAACCATTGACCAAACGAGGGAATAATGCGATTGGAAGTGGTTTTAATGATGACCCTTTATGGTTGATTTTAGGGACTACAGCTTATCTCAAGGAATCGGGAGATTTCAGTATCCTGGATGAAATGGTACCATTTGATAATGATGAAAGTCTGGCAAAACCATTGTTTGATCATCTGACGGTCTCTTTTGATCATGTTGTCAATAATTTAGGACCACACGGTTTGCCACTTATCGGCAGGGCAGACTGGAATGATTGTCTGAATCTCAATTGTTTTTCAAAAGACCCGAATGAATCATTCCAAACTACGGAAAACAAAACGGAAGGATCAAAAGCAGAATCTTTGATGATAGCCGGTTTATTTGTGGTATATGGAGATGAATATGCTAAACTTTGCAGATTTTTAAATAAAGACATTGAAGCGGACAGAGCTAAAAAACACGTTGATAAAATGGTGGAAGCCATTAGAAAATACGGTTGGGATGGCGAATGGTTTTTGAGAGCTTACGATTTTTATGGTAATAAAATAGGCAGTAAAGAAAATGAAGAAGGAAAAATATTTATAGAATCAAATGGATGGTGCAGTATGGCAGGCATTGGGAAAGAAGAAGGAATGGTAGAAAAAGCCCTTGATTCGGTAAAAAAATATCTGGATACGGATTATGGGATAATACTGAATAGCCCTGGTTACACTAAATATTATATTGAACTGGGAGAGATATCCACTTATCCCGAGGGTTATAAAGAAAACGGATCGGTTTTTTGTCATAATAATCCCTGGATAATGATAGCTGAAACTTCAATAGGCAGAGGGGATAAGGCATTTGATTATTATAAGAAAATCGCACCTGCATATCTCGAAGATATCAGTGAACTTCATAAAACGGAACCTTATGTTTATGCGCAAATGATAGCAGGAAGAGATGCATATAAACCGGGAGAAGCAAAAAATTCATGGCTTACAGGAACTGCCGCCTGGAATTATTATGCTGTGACACAATATATTTTGGGAATAAGACCGGACTATGACGGTTTGATAATCGATCCGTGTATTCCTTCTTACCTGGAAGGTTTTAAAATAAGGAGAGTATTCAGGGGTTCAGTTTATAATATTGAAGTAAGCAATCCTAAGCATGTTTCAAAAGGTGTAAAAAAGGTATATGTAGATAATAAGCTTTGGAAAGAAAATAAAATTCAACTATTTAATGATGGTAAAGAGCATGAAATTAAAGTTATTTTAGGATAAAAGAATTATTGTTTCAGTTAAAATACATGATATGTCAGATGATACAAAGAAAAAAACATTAATCTCACCTGAAGACAAGGTGCCATTTCTTAAAAAACTGGCTTATGCTGCCGGAGGTCCGGTAGATATTTTAGGAATTTGGGTGATAGTAAGCATCGCATACCAGGTATTTAATATGGAGTTGAAACTTCCGCCTACTTATGTGGCGATTATATTAATGTCTCTGAGATTGTGGGATGGTGTTCTTGACCCGATAATGGGGTGGATATCTGATAATACACGAACAAAATGGGGAAGAAGGCGACCGTTTATATTTATTGGAGCTGTGATGGCAGGATTACTTTATCCTTTAATCTGGTGGTTCCCGCCTGATTCATCTCATTTGCAAATTATGTTTTGGGTTATCGGTTTCGGTATTATTTTTTATACATTTTTTACTGTTTGGAGCATTCCTTATCAAAGTCTTTTGATGGAGATGACACCGGATTACAATGAGCGAACCAGAGTTGCTGCGATAAGAGGATATTTTCAGACAGTAGCAGGATTTGTAAACGGATGGATATGGTGGTTGTCAATGTTACCTATATTTTTTATTGTAAAAGATGGCGTTGAAGTAGCCAGTCCTTTAAACGGGATGCGTTATATAAGCATAGGTATTGGTATTTTGATTATTATATTGGGTATTATACCGGCTATTTTTGTTGATGAAAGATATTATCATACCGATGTTGTTCAAAATCAGAAAAAGATCAATCTAATAAAAGGTTTTAAAGAAACATTTAGCAATAAACCCTTTATTATTCTATGTTTTTTGACTATTTTCTTTTTATTGGGACAAGCTATTTTTGATGGTTATGGTCGCTATGTAGGTACATATTATGTTCTTGGGGGTGATTGGGGAGAAGGTTCCAAATTTGCAGGGTACGGTACTGTAATTTATACAATATTTAGTCTGATGTTTATTCCCGTTTTTCGTAGTCTGTCTGAAAAAATAGGCAAAAAGAAAGTTCTGATGATAGCAATTACTTTAGCTATTATTTCCTATGCTACTACCTGGTGGACATTTACTCCTTCCAATCCATGGATAATGCTTTCCAATACGGTTTTGATAGGAGCCGGTTATGCGGGATTGTGGCTGATGTTACCTTCGATGCAGGCTGATGTGATAGATTATGATGAATTAAAAACAGGAGAAAGACGCGAAGGCAGTTTTTCTTCAATATATTCCTGGGTACTAAAACTGAGTTTTATGGTAGGGTTTTTAGTATCGGGTCCATTGCTGGAAATGACAGGTTTCGATGCGGAAGCAGGAAGCAATCAACCAGCTGAAGTTTATACTTATATGCGTATAGGTTTTCTTGTTATTCCTGTATTATCTCTCGGAATTGCAATGCTATTACTAAAATCATTTCCAATAACTGCTGAAAAAGCCGTAGAAATACGACAAAAATTGGAAGAAAGAAGAGGAAAAGTGTGAGAATGATTGAAAACTTAGGTCTCAAAAGCACGACATAAGTAAGTGATTTTTAAGCCGGTTGGATATGGATAATGGATCACCTAAGTTAAAACTTTGGTGATTAAAAAAGTTGGTATGTTGTTTTTTTTGTTGGGTTCTGGGTATGTTATTTTGAAACGGGGGCGATTGGACTGTCAAATTTATTTGACAGAAAATATTGTGTTTTTTGATGTTTTGAAGTTTGTAACATTCGCCTAATTTTATTTAGAAGGGTGAATTAATCCCCCGCTGGCGGGGGAAAAAGGGGGTGGAAATAAGAGTGTTTGGTATGTATAAATGGGATATTGGGAGATTGTTTTTCTTCCTTGCTCTTTGTTCGGTGTTTTTGATATTGCGTAGTAAGGGTATTAAATCAAGAATCGTTAATCGTTAATCATTATTCGATATTAAAATGTATTGCAGAATATCGAATATAGAACACTTATTAACGATTTTAAAAGTTAAGAAAGTGAGGCTGGAGACACCAGCATATCAGGATAGCCTAACTGTCTGAATTAAAATTTATAGGATTTGAGGATTTGAAGATTGAATGATCGGGCGTTAAGCCGACCGGACGAAAAGGCGATTTTTTTGTCAGGTGTTTCTTATTACTTGCCTGCTCACAAACCTTATAGGTTTTCAAAAACCTATAAGGTTTAAAACATAGCTATTTTGGCGGTCTCGGCTTAGCCGAGATGTGGCGATAGCAAACAAAAATAGTAACAAAATGAAAGGATGAAAGTGAAATATATGATTGATTAAAGATAATGAAAAATATATAAATTTGAACTAAACAAATATGAAATACGGATATTTTGATGATATTAATAAGGAATATGTAATAACAAATCCCAAAACTCCTGTTAAATGGATTAATTATGTCGGCACTTTGCAATTTGGCGGTATAGTGGACCACACGGGAGGTTCGATTATTACCAAAGGGGATCCGGCACTCAACAGGATTGTTAAATATATACCTCAATTGCCGGATTCGGATTTCAAAGGGGAAACTCTTTATGTCAGAATAAAGACAGGAGACGGATATAAGGTGTTCTCTCCGTTTTTTGTTCCGACTCTCGACAAATATGATAGATATGAAACGCACGTAGGTTTGGGGTATCAAAAGATTGTATCGGAGATATACGGTATTCGTACAGAGGTTGTGATTTTTGTTCCGCACGGTAAAAACCTTGTTATCAGGGATATTAGGATTACGAATTTGACCAAAGAGGATATGGAGATCGATGTTGTTCCCGTTGTGGAATTTAGTCATTTTGACGCACTAAAACAATTTACCAATGCGGATTGGGTGCCTCAAACAATGACTGTTGATGCAGAAAGAAAAAATGACGGTACCGTGGTATTAAAGCAATATGCTTTTATGAAAAAAGAATACGAAAATAATTTTTTTACCTCAAATTATCCCGCAGATTCTTTTCAGACCGATAGAAAGCTGTTTCTTGGTGATAATGAATATGGTACGTGGAAAAATCCTCTTGAATTGGAGAATGACAGTCTGTCAAATTATGAAGCGAGAAGAGGAGACAATATCGCCGCTATACTTCATAAAACCGGTGTCTTGGCGCCAGGTGGTACGGTGAGGATTATCACTCAATTGGGGCAGGAAGAACCTGCTCTGATCGATGAAGTAATAGAGGAATTTAAAAATCCCGAAAGAGTTGATCTTGCATTTGATGAATTGGCTCGTTTTTGGGATGAATATTTATCTGCTTTTTCCTGCAATACTCCCGATGCTTCTTTCAATTCGATGATAAATGTCCACAATCCGCGCCAATGTCACACTACATACAATTGGTCGCGTTATCTATCTCTGTATCAACTTGGGTTAGGTGCACGTGGTCTTGGTTTTAGAGACAGTTCGCAGGATGTGCTTGGTATTTTGCCCAATATGCCTTACAAGGCAAAGGAATTGATAGAGAAACTGCTGTCGGTTCAAAAACCTGATGGTTCTGCTATGCACCAATTTTATCCTTCGACAATGGAAGCTAACGAAGGAGATGCGAGAGAGGAGGGAGAAAAACTTTTTTATGGCGATGATCATTTGTGGATAGTCTTGGCTGTGTGTGATTACCTGCAAGAAACGGGGGATTATGATTTTTTGTACAAGGAAATTAGTTTTTATGACAAAGATATCGCTCTTGAAGAGAGGGAACAAGATACTGTCCTGGAACATTTGAAAAGGGCATTGCAATTCACCAAAACCAATACCGGTCAACACGGTTTGCCATTGCTCGGTTTTGCTGATTGGAATGATACCGTCAATCTGCAAGGAGATGCGGAAAGTGTTTTTATCGCCAATTTGTATGGTTTGGCATTGTCGAAAATGATCGCTTTACTTCGATTTCTAAAAAAGGACTCTCTCGTAGGACAATATCAGAATGATTATGAAGAGATGAAAGATGCTGTCAACAAGCACTGTTGGGACGGAGAATGGTATATCAGGTATTTTGATGAAAACGGAGAGCCGATAGGTTCAAGAAAGAATAATGAAGGCAAAATATATACCAATGCGCAATCTTGGAGTGTTTTGTCCGGATTTGCCGGTGTTGAAAGGGCTACCGCCTCTCTGAATTCGGTAAATAAATATTTGAATACCGAATTTGGAATAAAATTGAGTTACCCGGGTTACAACGGATTTGATCCTGCTATCGGCGGGGTGACAACTTATCCTCCCGGAGCAAAGGAAAACGGAGGGATATTTTTGCATTCCAATCCTTGGGTTATGATAGCTGAAACCATATTGGGTAATGGAGACAGGGCGTTTCAATACTACAACCAAATCAATCCTGCATCCAAAAACGATATAATCGACAGGTATGAATGCGAACCTTATTGTTATGCTCAAAATATTCTGGGAGATGAACATCCTCAATTCGGTTTGGCAAGAAACAGCTGGTTGTCAGGAACATCTTCATGGGTATTTCAGGCAGCTACAAAATACATACTGGGTATCCGACCGCAGCATACCGGATTGAAAATAGATCCTTGTATTCCAAAAAGCTGGAAAGGTTTTACTGCTGTCAGGAAATTCAGGAATGCCATTTATGAAATTACGGTAAAAAATCCTAACGGAGTTTCAAAAGGAGTGATTTCAATGAAAGTTGACGGCAAGCAGGTTGAAGGTAATATCGCTGCAATTTTTTCCGATAATAAAATTCACAAGGTGGAAGTCATTTTGGGAATTTGATGGATTTTACAAATTTTAAAATTTAAGTTACTACTTGGATAGTTAAATTTATTGTTTGTTTTTTTGAGGGGTGGAGGCATAATAATATTTTCTCCATTATCATCCCGCAGTACTGCGGAACAGGAAAGGGTTCTAAATAGAAAGTTTTAAAAATATTATTATGCCAATACACTAAACAGATAATCACGTTTTGGTATTACCAAGTATTTTACCTGAGTAGATACATATTTAATATTAATAAAGAGCCACTAGCAATGAAATTAAACTTTATATTTAGATTAAAAATCATTTTACCTTTGTTTTTTCTTTTTGCAATTTCCTGCAATTGTAAAAAAAATATTAGCCTGTCCACTGATGATAGCAAATTCAAAATAACTGTTGATACTAAAGATATAATTAGCAGCTACAATAAATCTATGCTGCTCGGCACGAACACAGGTGTATTTTTCAGGGAATCCTATTATTTGAATCATGATTTTATCAATTATTTGGAACAGATCAATCCCGGTATTTTACGTATGCCCGGAGGATCCTGGTCAAATGAATTGTATTGGAACGGCAACAAGGTGCGTATATCCAAAGAAAGCTATATCGAAGCCGATACATGGAAAAAAACAATTGAAAACGGTGGTAATCCGATAGAAGTGGCATTTGACACAACAAGGTATAAGAATGGTAAATGGGATGTGGATTATTCGGGTTATTCTCCGGGATTTCGTATCAGGGACATACAACATCATTTATCCGATTACCATGGAATGACCGATGTATTATTTTTGCACAAATTTATTCAATCTTTCGGGTGTGAAACCATGGTTACGGTAAATATGGGAACCGGAACGGTTGATATGGCTGTGGAATGGGTGAAATGGACAAAAACCCGGAAAAATTATCTTTTTGAGCCTTTTGATGTTAAATACTGGGAATTGGGAAATGAACTTGATGGCAAATGGGAACTCGGGCATTATTTGGAAGATGGTTCTGAAATGGATGCAAAAGAATATATTAAAAGATATAAATTGTTTACCAAAGCGATGAAAAAAGCCGATCCCGATATCAAAGTTGGCGGTAGTGTTGCGTCAAGTATGAAGTTGGCTTTTATCGAAGAATTGATTAAAGATACGGATGCTCCGTTAGATTTCGTATCGTTTCATGCTTATCCGGCTCGAAGAATAAAAGGAGACTTGCTTAAGATGATTAAAGAAGCGATTAGAATCAATGATGCAGTAGCAAAAATAAAAAAATGGATAGCAGATTACAGGCCTGATCAAAAAGACAGCATTGAAATAGCAGTTACCGAATGGAATATAAAAGTGAAAGAAGATATTTCAACAATTGATCTAAGAAATACATTATGGTCAGCCGTGATGATCGGTGAAATGGCAAAAGCAGGAGTTGATATTGCAATTCAATGGGATATTTTTTCTACAAAAGAAGAAGGTGGTCACGGATTATTCAATCCTGAGGACAAGGACTTGAAACCACATAGTCAGTATTGGGCTATGTATCTATGGAACAAATTTATGGGAAGTAAGATGGTGAAAACTCAGATTGATGCTCCTGAATTTATTCGAGTTTATGCCACAATCGAAAATAATGAAGTTAGTGTTATGCTAATTAATAGTTCAAAAAGCCAAAGCGTTGATATAGATATTTTATTTCCAAAAGAAAAATTGCGGAATCGTTTCGAAGTAATAACTTTTTCTAATAATCAATATATTTTAGAAAAAAAATCTTTGAATCCGGTTAAAAGTGTTCCTCCAATGGTAGAAGTTATGTCTAATGCTTCTTCAAAGGATATCAGCATCGCTCCTTATAGTATAAAAGTGATTAAATATAAATTAGATACGATGAAAGTAATTAATGATTAATTATGAAAAATAATAAACACATATACTTATTTGTATTATTAATCTGCTTGTTAACTTTAATTGGTTCAATCAATGCTCAAAATAACACTGATAGTCGATCAAAAGATACTATTGAATTATATAATAAAGAATTGTCGGTTAAAATCTCTGTAAAAGGTGCAGAAATTATATCACTATTTAATAAAAAGGATAAAATTGAATATATATGGCAGGGAAATTATGACTCTTGGGCAAGTCATTCTCCTGTTTTGTTTCCATTTGTGGGGAAAATAAAAGGCGGCTATTACAAAGTGGACGGCAAAAAGTATAAAATGAAATTACATGGTTTTGCATCTCACAGTATGTTCAAAGTAGTAGAGCATACACCCTCCAAAGCTGTTCTGCAATTGGAAAGCAATTCATCTACATTAAAAATATATCCTTTCAAATTCAGATTAATAATAAGTTATATCCTGGAAGGGGAAAAATTAAAAGTTGTTAATACCGTTGAAAATATCGATACTAGAGAGATATATTTTTCGATTGGAGCACATCCCGGTTTTAATGTTCCTATTGCATCCAATGGACAATTCGAAGACTATATTATCGAATTCGACACAAATGAAGTTGTTGATCGTATTATCCTTACCAAAACTAAAGGATTACCTACTGACAGTTTGCAACATAATTATCTTAAAAGCGGTAGTATTTTACCATTAGATCATAAATTATTCAAAAACCGTGTCATTATTCTTAAAGGTGTAAAATCGGAATCCCTTATGATTAGAAAGAAAGATTCAAAATCAGGAATTAAAATTATTGGAATTGACAAATTTCCATATCTGGGTATTTGGACTTATGTTAAAAAAGAAGAACCGTTTATTTGTATTGAACCCTGGTATGGAATATCGGATTATGTCAATTCAAATGGAGAAATAAAAGAAAAAACAGGAATACAGTCATTAGCTCCTAACGAGAGGTTTATGATGCGTTATAGTATTGAAATAATTAATTGAAGTTTCGCACTTTGATAATATGTTTACTAATGAATAATATTGCATAGTTGAGGTAAAGAAGATAAGTTGAATAAATCTGTGAAAATCAGTTCAATCAGTGTCATCCGTGTTCTTTAAAATGCTTTGGACATTGATAAATAGCAGATAATCAAATATTTACTGATTGTGTTATATTTTTATTATTTTTTTATAAAATAAAAATTTTAAACAAAAAAAT
>JALVEG010000244.1 GCA_027031145.1 Saprospiraceae bacterium
CTGTTTTAATCAAAACCTCATTGTCAACTTCAGGACTGTCATACTGACTCCTGCCTATATAATAGTCTCCTTCTTTTTTGTCAATAAGTACCTCAATGATAGAATTTGTCTTATTTGTATTTTTTTTGTAGGAAATTTCCCTTTGAATATCCATTAAAGCTGAAGCGCGATATTTTTTAACTTCTTCGGGCACATCATCTTCAAGAGCATAGGCAGCCGTATCTTCTTCATGCGAATATTCAAAAACGCCGACTCTGTCGAATTGCATTTCCTGAATAAATTCCAGCAATTCTTCAAAGTCTTCATCTGTTTCGCCCGGAAATCCTACGATAAAAGTAGTTCTTATGGCTATATCCGGAATTCTCTCACGTGCATATTTGATAATGTCTATAGCATCTTTTTTAGTAGCAAATCTTTTCATTCTTTTCAAAACACTATCTGTCGTATGTTGTAATGGGATATCCAGATAATTGCATATCTTTTTATGTTTTGCAATCGTATCTATAAGATCCATCGGGAATTTTCCAGGATAGGTATAATGTAATCTGATCCATTCTATTCCTTCGATTTTCACAAGTTCTTCCAATAATTTTGAAATTACTCTTTCTCCATAAATATCAAGGCCGTAATAAGTAAGTTCCTGGGAGATCAGGATCAATTCTTTTACTCCCTTATCTGCCAATTTTTCAGCTTCTTCCACCAATTCTTCAATGGTTCTTGACATGTGTTTCCCCCTCATAATAGGAATAGCGCAAAATGCACAATTTCTGCTGCATCCTTCGGCTATTTTCATATATGCATAATGGGGCGGGGTTGTAGGCAACCTTTCACCAAGTAGATTTTTCTTATAGTCGATATTGAATCTTGCAAGTATATTTCCGATATTTGTTCCGAAATATTCATCTACTTCCGGTATTTCTGTTCTCAGATCATCTTTATATCGCTGGGAAAGGCATCCTGTAACAAATAGATTTTTTATTTCACCTTGTTTTTTTAGCTCTACAAAATCAAGGATAGTATTTATGGATTCTTGTTTGGCATCATGTATAAATCCACAGGTGTTGATTATTACGGTATCGGTATCTGTATCTCCTTTTTCGTGTTTTGCATTATAACCGCTTTTATTCAGGTGGGTGATTATATTTTCGGAATCGATCAGATTTTTGGAACACCCGAGAGTGATAACGGTAATTTTATTATTTTTTGTTTTCATTCATATTATTTAGTGGAACTCAATTGACAGTACTTTCAAACTCTCCGTCAGATAATATTGTATTAACAACATCATTTGGAACAATGTTTTTTATGCTTTTGATTATTTTACCGTTTTTTGTAGTGATTGAATAACCTTTTTTCAGTAAATTATCAGGATTTGATAAGTTGATAAAATTTGATAACTCACGCAATTTGGAATTTTCCATAAGCAAATGCTTAGCTGACTGATTCTTTATGGAATTGAAAATAATTTCAAGATCATATAAATTTGTGGATACGTTAGATAGAGCTTTGTTATTGATATTTCTAAAAATAATTTCCAGTTTAATATTATTGTCATAAATAATTGAAGAAGCTGAATCTTTGATCTTTTGTTCCAGTTCATTTATGTTCATTTCAAAGACCAGATTATGTTCAACGATAAAATCAGCTACTGCAGTCGGGGTTTTCAAAGGAGTATGAGCTACGAGTTCTATGACGTTTTGGTCAATATCATGTCCGATCCCTGTAAATACGGGTATTGGAAATTTCGCAACTTTTGCGCTGATATTGTAACTGTCGAAATATGAAAGATCCATCTTAGATCCACCTCCCCTGATTATAACAACACAATCGTAATCATTTGCATTTTCTTTGATCTTATCAAGGTTTTTTGTTATATCTCTTTCCACATTATAGCCTTGCATGCTTGCGTCAAAGAAGCTTGTGTTGAAAGTATATCCGTATTGATTATTGTTAAGATGAGAAAAAAAATCCTGAAGCCCTGCAGCTTTTTGAGAACTGATAATAGCAATATTTTTTATGATCACAGGCAAGGTTGTCTCTTTGTTTTTGTACAGAAGATTTTCCTGTTTCAGTTTGGCTATGGTCTTTTGTCTGTTTAGTTCAACTTGTCCTAAAGTGTATGATGCATCAAGATCTTCGACGGAGAATTTAAGTCCGTATATTTCATGAAATTCAACTTTTGCCTTGAATCTTATTTGTTGTCCTTCCTGCAATATGGATTCGGTCAATTCTTTCAATTTTGTTTTGATAAACATATATGATTTGTACCATATAACACCTTGAGCTTTAGCTGTTATGCTGCTATTGTATTCGTTTTTCTCTATGAATTCTATATAGATCTGCCCTCTTACTTCTTTTATCTGAGAGATTTCGGCCTCCACCCAGATACTTTCTTCAAAGTTTAGAGCAATCACTTGTTTTATATATTCATTGACTTTTTTAAGAGTATATGCTTCCATTTATAAATATTTTTTTCATAAAATAATAAAATCAAACTTACGTTGGTAGTATTCGTATATTGAAATGTAAATATCTGACATTATTTTGTTAATTTGATGTTAATGGGTAAAAAAAAGTTATATTCTATTTTCTAAATATAAAAAATAATATAATTTTGCACGTTCAATTTAATATATTAAAATTATTTATAAATTAAAATATCGAAAATCATGAAAAAATTAAGTTTATTGGTTTTTGCATTATTGACTACAGTATTTGTAATGCAATCTTGTAAAAATGATAATGATGTAAAAGAATCAGCAAAGGAAAAATTGCATAGTACTGACAAAAAAATTGCTGAAACATCTAAAAGTGCAAAAGACATACTGAATAAAAAAGAAACTCAACCGGTTGGCCCTTTGACAACTGTTGAATTTAAGGAGAAATCTTATGATTTTGGTAAGGTAATGGATGGAGAGATCGTTGAGCATGACTATCATTTTACAAATACAGGTGATGAGCCTTTGATATTGAAAAAAGTAAAAGCAAGTTGTGGATGTACTGTACCTACATGGCCAAGGAAACCAATACCTCCCGGTGGAAAAGGAGTGATCCATGCAAAATTTGATACAAAAAGAAGGGGACGTCCCGGTGGAGCACCTCAAAATAAAAGAATTACTGTTACAGGTAATATCGAAGGTGGTAATGTTATATTAACACTTAAAGGATTGATCGATAAAAAAGGAGATGCTAATGTAAAAATTAACAAAACCAAAGCTCCTAAAGGAGTTAGAGTAAATCCAACTCCGGCAAGAAAAGTAAAATAAATTCTAAGAATTTAATTGAAAGGTTGTAATTTTTTTACAACCTTTTTTTATGTCTTTAACTAAGTTTT
>JALVEG010000245.1 GCA_027031145.1 Saprospiraceae bacterium
AAGCATAAGGCTACGACCGTCGGCGAAAGCTTCGGGTATCTGCGCTAAAGCTTTAGCGGCAGCGTACGATTGCGAATCGCCTTCGCTAAAGCTTCGGCGATTGCGATAGGGATGGTAGTGGAGCCGACAATAGGAGGCTGTCCCTGACGACAGGCGGGACGGAACCCACGAACAGCCCGGTCGGAATAGAGATTTTTGCATCTGCACTTGCGGGTTGAAAATCTCTATGGAGAATCGCCCAAAAAAATAAAAAAAATCAGCTATATACTTTATGAATTCACAAAAAACTCATACCTTTATGCAAATCTGTTTACTATGATGAAACAGTATTTTATTATTCCTTTATTTTTAATATTGAGCTTGAATGGTTATTCATTCGACAGGTATGGATTAGCCTCTAATATAACACAGTCGAATACTATCGATCCTTCAGCGATCAATGCATTAATCGATTCTGCCAATTTGCTCTGTTCCACAAATTACTCAAAATCCCTGTATTTTCTCGATGAAGCACTGGATATGTCACAAAAAATAAATTACAGTTCCGGAATCGGAGATGTTTATTATGTAAGAAGCAAAGTGTATTACTATAAAGATAATTATTCCATCGCGATCAAATACCTTAAAAAAGCGAGGGAAATATATGAACAGACAAATTCGACCAAAGGAATGGCAAAATATTATTTCTGGTTGGGTCGAATAGAAACACTATACGGAAATAATGTCAATGCTATCAAAGCTTTTCAAAAGGCAATGGAGTATGAGGAGAAAAATTACAGTATTAGAGGAAAATCAAAAATACTGAATTCTCTGGCTGATGTAAATTCCAAGATGAAGAATTACAAAATAGCCCTGAAATATGCAAAGGAAGCTTTAATATTAAAAAATAAAATAGGAAATAAAATAGAAATCTCGAATACTCTGGAAAATCTTGGAAATATATTTCAGGAAATGGACAGCCTGAATAAAGCGGAAGAATATTATAGTCAAGCTTTAAAACTAAGGAAAGAGTTGAAGGATCAAAGAAGAATTGCAGGTTCTTTATACGAACTTGCGAATATCCATATTTTGAAAAGAGATCCGGTAAAAGCACAAGAAGAATTAAACAAAGCTTTAGATATTTTCTCCGGTTTGGATGAAAAAACAGGACAAGTTATTTGTTTACTAGCATTAAGCAAAGCGTACAACATGCTGGGATTGAGTGAAAAAAGTGAAAATTCTATTGAAAAAGCTATAAGTATTTCAAACATTACCCAAAATAAAGAACTATTGAAAGATTCTTATAAACAGTATGCCGAATTTCATTCAGATAATAAAAACTACGCACAGGCATATCGATATTTCAAAAAATATAACAACATAAAAGATAGTCTGACAAATGTAAATAACACTAAAATTTTTAATGAACTGGAATTGAAATACCAAACAGAAAAAAAAGACGATGAAATCGCCCTACTCAAAAAAAAGACTGAACTTCAAAAGAAAAATAATATCATTTTAATATTATCTATTGTTATTTTAATTTTCATTTCCTTGCTTTTATTCTTTTTTTACAAAGCTAAAGCACAAAAACTTCAAATAAAAAGCAAACTGCTTGAAAAAGAAAAAATAATTCACAAGCAAGATATGGAAATAAAAGAGCATGAAACAAAGCTTCTGAAACACGAACTTGAATCAAAAAGCAGGGAATTGGCTTCAAAAGTATTGGTTATGTTGAAAACAAATCAAATGCTTGATAATATTTTGCAAAAATTAAGTTCTTTAAATAAGAATATATCCTCAGATCAGGTAAAACCAAAAGATATTTCTTCCATAATCAGGGAAATTGAAAATCATAGTGGCAATACTCTTTGGCAGGATTTTGACAAAGCATTTCAGGGTGTATATTCGGAATTTTATGAAAAACTATTAAAAATAAATCCTCATCTGACCTCATCTGAAATAAAAATGGCTTCGCTGCTGAAACTTAATCTTAATACAAAAGAGATAGCAGATATTACCTTTAAATCAGAAAGCAGTATAAAGTCAACAAGATTCAGATTGCGTAAAAAACTCGGACTGGACAGCGACAAAGGACTTGTTAGTTTTTTGATAAAATTGTAGTCGCCTATTATAATGTCGCCTCTCTGAGGCTTATATTGTTTCTTGTACTTGTTCTTTCTACCATAATGTCGCCCTTACAGGGCTTTTAACGTGTTGTGTTCTTTAGCGTATTGTTACTTTTTTTAGTCACTGATAATCAGTATGGTATTTTAATATGCAACTTTTTGAAACGCTTCTGACAACTTCTTGCAACTCTATATTTATTGACAAATCTTTTTAATGCTCATACATTTGCATCAGATATTAAAATAAGATGAAAAAGAAATCTAAAAAAAATATAAATACTGATAAAACTCAGAAAGAAATTGAAATATTAAAAAAGAAACTGGCAAAACAAAAGTCAGCATTGGAAAGTATTTTAAAAAAGCTTCAATCGAAAAAAAATAAAAATTTTCAATAACAAAAATCAAAATTATGCGTACAAAATTAATTTTTCTAATTTTTATTTTTTTGTCTTTTTCGATAAATGGACAAAATTTAATGCCGGAGTTGTTATCTTCTTCAGGAGGTTTACATTCCGGTGGAAATGCAGGTTTGAGCTGGACACTGGGAGAAATAAGTATTAAAACAGTTACATCTGATAATATTATGCTTACTCAGGGATTCCAGCAACCACATCTTTACACAGTCTCTACATTCAATCCTGAAAAAATCATCAGAGCTACTGTTTATCCAAATCCGGCAAGGGATATTATCAATATTGATATTGAATATCCTGCAAGTATTTTATACAGTGTTTCTATTGTTGATATTAACGGGAATATATATAGAAATATTCCGGTACAAAAACTTAAAGGGGTTGATATATCCGGATTGAAACCGGGTTATTATTTTATTGTGATTAACTCAAACAAAGGAATTGAATTAACAGGAATTAAATTTTTAAAACTTAAATAAATATTAAAACCATGAAAACAAAATTATTTTTTTCGATATTGTTACTGGCATTTTTTACAGTAGCATATTCCCAGGCTCCAAATAGTTTCAATTATCAGGCAGTTGCAAGGGATCTTTCAGGAAATGTGATGAAGAATCAAGCGGTTAAAATTAAAATTTCCATTTTAAAAACAAGTGTTACCGGTGATGCTGTATATTCCGAAATACATTCCGTTACGACCAACGGATTAGGATTGATAAACCTTGAAATTGGTACAGGTAATTCAAAAACCGGAACAATAGAAGGGATTGATTGGGGTACGGACAAATATTTTTTGCAAATAGAAATGGACAAAGATGCAGGCAATAATTTCAGTCTTATAGGAAAATCACAGCTTCTTTCAGTGCCTTATTCATTGTTTTCAGGAAATGGAGTCCAATTTGATATGGATTTGGTATGTGATGAGAATACGGAAGGAACCATCAGGTACAATTCGGATGACAAAGTAATGGAATATTGCAATGGAACAGCTTGGGTTTCTTTCGGTAATAGTCCTCATGATGCTACATGCGGTGAAAACTTTACCGATCCTAGAGACGGCCAGATTTATCCTACGGTTAAAATAGGAAATCAATGCTGGATGGCAAAAAATCTCAATTACGGTCAATACAAAGAAAGTGTTTTTCACAATGATCCTGATGGACACTCTGATGTTGCCAATAACAGCATCGTTGAAAAATATGCATTTGATAATGATACCAGCAATTTCGCCTTATACGGCGGTCTTTACGACTGGAATGAAATGATGAATTATAACAGTATGGAAGGAGGACAGGGAATTTGCCCTGATGGATGGCATGTGCCGACTAAAGATGAATTTGATGAGTTGGTTGAAACTGTAGGTGGTAGAGATATCGCGGGTAAACAATTGATGACAGGTGGAAGTTCGGGATTCAATTTTGAACTGGGTGGAGAAAGGACTATGAAAGGAGGATTTTCAACTTCAGCTTCAGAAGATGGAGGAATATGGACATCAAAAACCAATCCTACCGATAATAAAAGAGCATATCATTTCTATTTCACTAAAGGTAGTGATAATATTGCCAGCCATTCTGCAGATTTTAAAGTGATAGGTCATTCTGTAAGATGTATAAAAGATTAATTTGAAATAAAAAGGTGGAGCAATTGGGGGATACAGCTTCCTTGCTTTTTGAGGAGGATTGAGGTGGGTTCAAAGCACCCATCCCCACAGTGAAACATTTCATTAGTTTCACGTGGTAAACCGACCCTTCCCTCAGCGAGGGAAGGGAGAAGTGGATGTGCTTAATCGTAAGGAAAAGCTACAATCGTTTTATCTTGTTTTAATTGAAATGGTATTTTTTATGGACAAGAAGTGGAGCTATTGTGGTTTACCCCGTTGGATAATATATCCTACGGGGTAAACCCCGTGAAATCAACGAAGTATTTCACTGGGGGTTGCAGCTTCCTCCCTTTAAGGGAGGATTGAGGTGGGTTCTAACCTGCACGAGAAAAGAGAGAAGTGAAGGCTTTTGATAGGAAGAAAAGCTACAATTTTATAATCTTGTTTAAACCGGAATGGTATTTTTTAAGAATAAAAAATGAATATATTAAAATTTAATCAGACTTTTTTTAACTAAACAAAAAAAACATAATTATGAAAACAAAATCAATTCTTTTTCTAACATTATTTGCACTTGCTTTTTTAACAGTAAGTTGCAATAACGATGATGATAATGACAATCCTATTACCGGAGATACGTATATGAGAGCAAAAGTAAACGGAACGAATTTTGAAGCTAAAAAAGCTGTTGCCGGGTATTCAAATATCCAAAATACTCTGACAATTGTCGGATTGGACGAAGATGGTCAAAATGCCCTTGAATTTCAAATTACAAATTATACCGGCACGGGAAAATATGATATTGATGAAAATATTGTTCTTCAATGGCAGCATGGCGCTTATATCAATCCGGGGGGAAATGCGGGATTTATAAATGTCAGCTCAGATAACGGAACTATATTTAAAGGTACATTTGAGTGTCACTTGGTAAGTGTTCTTGATCCTAATGAAAAAATGGATATAACGCAGGGAGAATTTAGAGCAAGTACAAAGTAAATACGTATCAAACCGAAAAGTTGTGGGTTAGCATCTATTCTTAGTTTGGGTAGTTGTTAAAAGACTTTATTCATTTTAGTGGCGAAAGGAGTTAAAATACGTGAAAAATGAATTACTGTTTGAACTCTGACAAAGTCGAGTGAGTTTAATTCATTTAGCGGTCACTGAGTTTATCGAAGTGTATTTTAGCTTCTATCAGAGCGTTAAGAAATGAATAGCTATTCCGATTTTGATAATTTCACTAATTATGAGACTGTCTAAAAAGATTTTTTTTTGAAAATCAGCTTTCGCCCCAACCCTCCCAAATGGACCTTTCGTTATGACACATCTTTTAATAAGTGTAATAACGAAAGCTTTCTCATGAGAGAATTGATTCCGGTTTTAGCACCCATCCCCGGCCCTTCCCTCACAAAGGGAAGGGAGAAGTGGAGGTGATTGATTAATAAAAATAGCTATTTGAAAATTATCTTGTTTTATAACTAAATGGTATTTTTTTGTAAAAAAAGCGGTGCTATTGCGGGTTGCAACTTCCTCCCTTGTAAGGGAGGATTGAGGTGGGTTCTAAATAAAAAGTTATGAAAATATTATTATACAAATATGGAGTTTTGACGTATTTCACTTTATTTGTACCAAATATTTAACTTGCGTAGTTACTATTTATGTACATAAACAGACAACTTTTGACCAAAATATAAATATAGGTTTCGTTATGATAAATCTTAAATTTTTTTGCTAAAAGATGTGTCATAACGAAAGCCCAAAGGGATAGGTAAAGGGCAGCTGATTTTCAATGATTTACCTTAGGTTGCTGAGCTTGTCGAGGTATAGGGGTAGGGGCAAATAAATCATTGAAAATCATTTGGGAGACTTTTTAGACAGCCACATTTCGTGAACGAACCATTAGTTCATTTTTCGTTTTTGGAATTTATACTGAGCTTGCCGAAGTATCAAGACAAAAAATGAAAAACCGGTTTATTTATTCAATATGGCAATACTCATTTTAGTTCCCCATACTTTTCATCTTGATCCTTATTTTTTGCATTGTGCACCAGAATAGAAAATCAAAACAAAAGAGCTTTGAGAAGGTCTTTCTCAAAGCTCTTTATATTGGATTATAATTTGTTAATCAAATTATCCTGCTGACTGTAACGGGACATCTCCCGGAGATACTGTTCCGACAGATCCTACTACAATAGCAGTAATAATACTTAAAACAAAAAGGGAAATAGCTAAAATCCATGTCAATCTTTCGATAAAATCCACTGATTTCGCTGCTCCCAGCATTTGATTTGCTCCTAATCCTCCAAAAGTAGAATCAATTCCTCCTCCTTTTGGTTTTTGGATAAGGATCACAAAAATTAACATCGCACTGTCCAAAGCAATTAATATTGATAAAAAAGTTACCATTTTCCTATTTTTTATTAAGTTTCTTTAAAATTTTTGCAAAGTAAACACTTTTTTCCGGATTTTGCAAACTTAATTTGCGATACATTTCAATTGCCTGCTTTTTTAAACCTTGTTTTACATAAATTTTGGCTAATTCTTCACTGACAATGTCTGAATGTAAATTTCCTGTATCTTTTTTTTGCTTTTCATTGTCAGATACTGGAGTTTCACTTTTCCCTGATTTTTTCGTTTTATCTTTAGAAGCTTTACTTTTGCTTTTTTCTTTTGTTTTTTTACTCTTTTTCTTTTTAGACTTCTTCTTTTCAAATACATCAATAACTGAAGAGAATGCCAATCCGGGATTATCTGTTCTGTTGAACAGATCAACCATTTTCACCAATGACAAATTTCCCTCATTCAAATAATGATGCCTGTTTATCAAAACACTTAAAATATTACTAAAAGGATACCTCTGTTCCAATGCCACAAGTTCTTCTTCTTTGATATTTTTCAAAATATCCTTTTCCTTCAATAACTGTTTTAAATTATAACTTATCAAAATGTATCTTTAAGTGAATGGCAAAAGTAAAATTTAAAATGCAAAATGCAAAATATAAAATGTAAAAGTTTATATGATTAAAGGCTGTTTTGGGGAATAGGCAAAATAAAAAGGGTGCGTTGCGCAAAGATAAGTTACCCGCCAAGTACTTTTCTCAACTCTTCAATCTGGCTTTCCCACAATTCTATTTGATCTTCAACTTCATCTGCATCAGCAAAATCAGTGATTTTTAAAATTGTTTCGTTTGTGATCGGAGATTTATACATGTCAAATTCGAGATATTCATTCTGATCTTCTGCATCAACCCATTTAAATACAAGTTTTGATTCTTCATCATGTTCTACTAAAACAGCACTTTCTTTTGAACCTTCCCAATAAAAATCATATTTATTTTCATTTATCTCCACAACATCACAAAACCACATTACCAATCCTTCGGATGCGCTGATGAAATTATACAGCATTGCAGGTGAAGCTTTAAAAATAAATTCCAATTCAAAAGATTCTCTATCCATTCTTATTTTTCTTAACTTTGCAAATAAAACTTTTTATTTGAATTTTCCAAATTTCAGATACATTTATTTTTAAAATAGAATTAATTTAGATAGTTCCAATATTATTTGCGTTAGAAATAAACGAAGAAAATAAATTTTCAATTACTACTCAGGTAGGATACTTTTGAAATGATTCTATCTGAATAGTTACAATTTGTAAAGTTTTAACGATATTATTCAATCTTATTTATAGTATCAATTCTTGATTCAACTACTTTATTGTCCACTATTTTTCTGTAATTTCTAATCCTCCTATCCAAACTTATACTTTCATGTTTGATAACCTCTGTATATTTGATTTTTCCGTAGTCATCAAAATACTTTATTTCTTCACTGTAATCAGAAGCACTGGTACTCCACGAAGAATGCAAACTTCTTGTTATAGTATCGACACGTAAATTTCCTCCGGACAATTCACCTGATATCTCAAAAAATTCTTTTACCGGATTAAAAACATAAGCGATATAAAGACTTCCTCCGCTACCTGAAAGACCGTGCCTGTATTCAATATAATCCTTGAATCCATCAAAATTTATGTCTATAAAGCTTTCAATTTTGGTATTATCAAGAGAAATATTATCACTTCCATACATTAATATATCAGCTGAAATAAATAATAAATTTCCATTATCAGCATTTCTCAATTCCATTCTATATTCATTGGTTTCAGTCAATTTGTATTTCCAATAACAATTTATACCGTTTATTTTAAATTGTTTACTTGTTAGGTATGATGAAAAAAAACGAAAAGTATCTATAGATTCTTTTTTAAAATGCAAACTGTCATTATATGAATATTTAATCATTACAACATCACTTTCCTTAAAATCAAATGAGTCAATTTCTGTATAATTATCTACTTTAATATTGTCAATAAACTGTATTCTCTGATAAAATGTTGATTCGGTCTCAAAATTTGAGTCTAATATATAAATTCCATTTTCCTTGATATATTTTGATGCCAATACTACATCCTCAATGCTCTTTTTGCGAAATATACGTAGTATTTCAGATATTTTTTTATTATTCTCAACTTTTATATATAGTAAAAATTTAATGCTATTGTACGGCGCTTTTAAAAATTGGTGTTTCACCTCATAAAAACGGATGTTTTTTTGTTTATCTGAAAAAAGTTTGTATTTCTTTATTTCATCTTGTGAAAATTTATTTGCTTTTGATATCCTATTGGTCAAAAAGTCAGGATATGTTTTTTTATAATTTAAAAGATCGAAAAACTCTCCAAAATATTTATTTTTCTCAAATTCATCAAAAAGTATGGACGGTTGCTTTTTAACAAATTTTATCTGAAATGTATCTGAGTTATGTTTTAATTCTTTAATAGAAATTGTTCTGATGTATTCAACCGGTTCGATTATTTTCTTTTTTCTACAAGAAAAAATATTGATAAGTAATAGAATACTAAGCGTAATTGAAATGATATTTAGTTCTTGTTTCACTAATTTATTATCATTTTTTTTGTTTTAATATAATTATCATATCGCAATGAATAAAAATAGATACCGGGTTTAAATTGCAATTTTTATTATCGAGAATAATTATATGTTTCCCCATATCATAATATTGATCAGTAAAATAGTCCATAATTTTCATGCCAAGGGAATCGTAAATACTTAAACTTATTTTTTCTCCCTTGTGAATTTTGAAAGAAATTGCGGTTTTATCTTTATATGGATTAGGTGAATTTTGGTATACTTCCAACAAATCTTTACTGAATTCAATGTTGTCATTCGATGTTGTAATACTATCAATATTTATATCTGCTGTCCAAAGAGATAGTTTGAATCCATCAAGTCGTGTCCAAATGGGTCTTACTATATTATTGTAAGCTGTAATATTGGTATAATCGCCAAAAAAAGCACCTTCTTTGGGATCAAATGGCGATTCGCTGATCTTGAAATTTTCAAAAGTATCACCTCCATCTTTGGATATTGCCAAATAAACATCAGTGTTATTGTCTGAATAATTTCTACGGTCATAAAACACAAAATATAAATATCCTGTCTTCTGATCGATTGTCATCCAGGTCAAAAATTGATGCCTTCCGGGTAAGTCATCATTAACTCTCACTGGTTGAGTCCAGGTATTTCCTCCATCTGTAGATCTAACCATCCAAACATCCGTATCATCTTCACCATTGCGCTGATCTGTCCAGTTGATATAAATATTCCCCCTGTATGCACTTTCACTTAGATCACAAACTGTAACAGGCAACCCGTTGCACCTGCTAATGCCTGGAATATCATAATTCCAACCTCCGGGAATATCTGAAACAAAGATATCATTTTCCAGCCATGTTTCTCCTTCATCCAATGACCGGTCAAACATCAGCCCCTTGGATCCTGCCCATGCAACATAAATTTCACCATTGGGACCAACAGCCGGAACCGCGCCTTCGACTGTATTATCACTATCAACACAATCTCCACCCTTTTTATCTAATCTTTTAGCATCCGACCAGGTTTTTCCTGCATCTATGGATTTGGAAAAAAGTATATGAGTACTATCATTGGCATTTTTGCTGCCATATGCATCAAATTGTGTCCATGTGACATAAATATTATTATTACGAGGATCTACGACAGGCCATTCCTTGTCTTGATCTTTATCTATAAAAAATCCCATATATGAATCCTGAGTCCAGGTTTTTCCCCCATCATCACTTCTTTGAGCGACAATACGATCTATCCAGTGTTGTGCATTTGAAAGATGAAAGAAATAAAAATATCCGTTTGTATCTACAGTGATAGCAGGATCTCCCCAAACTCCATATGTCGATTTGATTTGATTTTCTGTCCAGGTCATACCGGTATCTGATGAAAAATAATAATTGTTTATATTACTTCCTGCAACAATTTGAGCCGGGTTTTTTGGATTTATTGCAATAGATGGCTCGTTTGGAGTACCCGTATTATCAATTAAGATATTTTTGTGCTGTGCAAAAATTGATAATTGAAAAATCAATAATATAAAAGATGTATAGAAATACTTCATTTGAATATTTTAATAAATAAATTTTCCTTCCTTCTTCATATGTCTGTCCATGATCTCCAATTCATGAGCACCCGAAACTACAATATCCGTATTCAATGTAAAATCCAAATCCATATTTCTTCCTTCGTAATTAAGTTGATTCAATATTACTTTCATCGCTTCTTTTCTGGCAGTATGTTTATCATTTGATCTGATTATTGTCCATGGAGCCTGTCTGGAATGAGAAGCTTCCAGCATTTTGTATTTCATCACTGTAAATTCATCCCATTTATCCTGTGCCTGAAGGTCAACTTCACTCAATTTCCATTGACGAAGAGGATCTGTTTTTCTTCTGTCAAATCTCAAAGCCTGCTCGTCTTTTGTAACGCTAAAATATAGTTTTACCAAAATGATACCCTGACGAACAAGATCTTTTTCAAATCCTTTTACTCCTTTGATAAAATTTTCATATTCTTTTTGAGTACAAAACCCGAATACCGGCTCAACCATTGAACGATTGTACCAACTGCGATCAAATAAAACAATTTCTCCCGAATGAGGAAAATGTTGAACATATCTTTGAAAATACCATTGAGTTTTTTGTTCTTCAGTCGGCTTGCCCAATGCAACTACCCTGTAATGTTTCTCATTCATATATCTGGTTACTCTCCTTATGGTTCCTCCTTTGCCGGAAGCATCTCTTCCTTCAAAAAGGATCATCATTTTACCATTATGTTTCTCGAGATGGTTTTGAAGTTTTATCAATTCTGCCTGATATGGTTTCAGATCTTCAATTTCCTTTAGTTTCCTTAGAGCCTTAGCTGTAAATCGGTCTTTCTTATCGCTTTTCCGTTTAAGCTTTTCATAGTCTTCCAATAAATGATTAACAGGAATTTTTTCTTCATTATAAAAAATAAATTCAGGATTTACATTGACTACATTTTTTTTTGAGGCGTCGTTTTTTTGCATAAAATAATGATTTTCAGGTAAGATAATTATATTTATTTTTTTTATCAACTCAGGTAGAATCATTTTGATTGAAAAAACTCTTTTTTCATTTCAAAAGCACCCTTGAGAAGATATTATTTTTAAAGATGTAAGTTTTCATTGTAACTTA
>JALVEG010000246.1 GCA_027031145.1 Saprospiraceae bacterium
AGATTTATATAATCAAATAATGAAAATTGTTTCAAAAAATGAAAATAATTCTGATTTTATATATGAAATTAATAAATTTAGGTCAGATAATTATGATAATTACAATAATACTCAATTGGATATAGCTGTACAAATTGCTATTAGTTCATTTACTTTTTGGAATGTTAATTCACACTTATACAAATATAATTATGGATTGGGTAAAAGAAATAATTTAGTTGAGTTAAGAGATACTGTGAGGCCAGAAGATACAAAAGAAGCTGTCGTTGGAGGAGATGTATTAGGTGCTATTTCAGGTGCCGCAATAGGTGCTGGTGCGGGATTTTTTGGAGGTGCTGGAATAGGAGCAATTCCAGGTGCGATAGTTGGAGGTACTGAAGGAGCTTTAACTGGAACTTTGACAGGTGCTATATATATAATGGGGCAAAAACTTGGATGGTGGGACAGTTTTGGTGGTAATGATGCTGATGGCTCATCCACTAAAAATAAGCCCCCTAAACCATTAAATGAAAATGGAGGATGGTTTTGGGATGATAATTGTGGATGTTGGATATGGATGCCTGAAGCTGAATAAAAACAAGGTTTTCCCTGTTGTTAGTAGTACATTTTGTTTTTAATATATTGAATGCTTTATTGTTTAATTATAAAAAAGGTTATTATGAAATATAAAGTTTTATTATATGGGGTGATGAATTTCATGTTGTTCGAAATTTTATTTTATATTTGGAAACCCCATAGATTTCAATCTTTTAATGTTTATGTATTATTATATTATTTTATTTCTTTCTTGGTATTTTTGTTCGGTAGTTTTATTTATTTTAAAATTACTGATAAAATAAAAAAGAAAAAAACATAATTGTCCCGAATAGGTTGAGGTCCTCTTAATTCAAACAATCACGACATAATGATTATGAAACTAATATGAATTTGAATTTGAAAAATTGGTTATTATTTAATTGTTAGTTTTATGATTGAAGATAAGTATAATTAAGATTTTTAATATCAAAGGATAGAATGGAAATTGTTCCATTCTATCCCTTTTTAAAACTTCTATTTTGTTGCATTTATAAACTAAAAAAGATAAAATCCAAACTTCCAATTCCCCTCCTCACTCCTCCTCATATCCATTCAAGTATCCATACACCTTCTCAGCCATCACCTTTCCCACTACAATTGAAAGCTCTTCCTTTCCTGCTTTTTTGATGTTTTCAACCGATTTAAAATGTTTCAATAATTTTATTACCGATTTATCCCCTACCCCGTTGATATCCTTAAGGCTGGAAGTGGTGAAATCTTTTGACCTCTGATTTCGGTGAAAAGTGATTGCAAATCTGTGAGCTTCATTTCGCAATTGCTGTATAAGCTTTAGCGACTCGGATTTTTTATTTATATACAATGGAATACTATCTCCCGGAAAAAATATCTCTTCCAGTTTTTTCGCTATGCCCACTACGGTGATTTTATCTTTCAATCCCAATTTTTCAATACTCTTCATAGCCGAACTCAATTGGCCTTTTCCTCCATCTATGATGATCAGTTGCGGCAACGGTTCATTCTCTTTGAGCAATCGTGAATACCTACGGTAAATGATCTCTTCCATCGAAGCAAAATCATTGATTCCCTCTACTGTTTTAATGTTAAAATGTCTGTAATCTTTTTTTGAAGGCTTTGCATTTTTGAACACCACACAACTCGCTACAGGAAAGCTGCCCTGAAAATTGGAATTATCAAAACACTCGATTTGAAACGGGATTTTTTCCATTTGCAGATCACTCTTTAGAGTTGTCAATATCCTTTCTGCCGAACTGACTTTTTTCTTTCTTTCAATCGCTGATTTTTGCTCTTGCAACATAAAATATTTTACGTTTTTTCTCGACATCTCCAGCAAATGCATCTTATCCCCTATTCTCGGTACTGTGATTTTTATATCTTCATCAACTACTTTTATCCTGAATGGCAATACCAGTTCTTTTGCTACACTATGATATTTTGCCCTTAAATTGTCAATGGCAAATCGCAAAATATCACTCTTATCCTCATCCAGATTTTTATCCAATTTCACGGTTTCAGCCAAAATAATACTTCCGTTGACAACTTTCAGATAATTGACATAAGCATAATCATCATCCATATCAATATTAAATACATCCAGATCCTTGATCTTTGTACTTACAACAGTGGATTTTGCCTGATAATCTTCAAATGCTATCAATTTATCCTTATACTCCTGGGCCTTTTCAAATTCCAATTTTTCAGCATAATTATTCATCTGAAACAAAATGTATTCCTTCACCGGCTTAAAATGACCTTTCAAAACATTTTTAACCTGTTCGATCATCAAATCATATTCTTCCTCTGTTTGCAATCCAATACAAGGAGCCAGACAATTTTTTATATGATATTCAAGACAAACCTTGAATTTCCCTTTTTCAATATCTTTTGGGTTTAGATTCAATTTGCATGTTCTGATTTTAAAAAGTTTTTTTATAAGTTCAAGCAAAATATTAGCCCTGTGTTTTGAAGTATAAGGACCGAAATAAATCGAACCGTCTCGCACTACTTTACGCGTAAATTCCACTCTTGGGAAATGTTCTTTTCTGATACGTATATAGACATAAGACTTCCCGTCTTTGAGCATTACATTATATCGCGGCTGATATCTTTTGATCAGTGTACTCTCCAGCAAAAGCGCATCTTGCTCGGAATGCACAACCGTATAATCTATCTTTATCGCATTGCGAACCAAAAGTTTTACCTTATATATTTTTTGATTTTTATTAAAATATGAAGTGACTCTTTTCTTAAGATCTTTCGCCTTTCCTACATACAACACATTATCATCCTCACCGATAAATTTATATATACCCGGTTGGTGAGGAATAACCTGCGAATAATGTTCCCTAAATTCTTTTATCGTCATCCAAACATATTATATTTTCACAAAAATAAAGAAATTATTGCTACTACATAATATCAGCAATAAAACACATTAATTATTCAATTGACAGGAAACAATATTATTTCAATTATTTTTTTTATTTTTTGGGCGATTGCCGGGCATCGCTCAATGCATCCCCGCCGTCACCGGGCTGTTCGTGGGTTCCGTCCCGACTATCGTCAGGGACAGCCTCCTGACGTCGGCTCCACTACCATCCCTATCGCAATGTACGGAGCTTTCGCCGACGGTCGTAGCCTTATGCTTACGCTGAAGCTTCAGCATAGGCGCATGGCGAAGACCTTAGCGAAGTATTCGCAATCGCCGAAGCTTTAGCGAAGGCGATTCGCAATCGTACACTGCCTCGAAAGCCCATGTTAAGCGAGCGTCTCCGACCTCTCTTTTCAAACTTCCAAGCCTCAAAACTTTATCGCTCTGCTATACTATTATTTTGTCATTATTTTTGTATGCTATCGCCACAAAAATACCACCAAAAGCCACCCTGCATTTGCTATCGCTCATACAGGGCTACAATCCTGCTGTACAGCAAGTTGCCTGTGAGAATTTGTTTTTTTTAAACGCAGGTTCTGACGGAAGGGAGATTGCCACGCTTCCGCTCGCAAATTCGTAGCTTTATTAACCGATAGTGTATTTTTTAGGAACTAATAAAAGGATTGTGGTAATTTTGAAACAGGATTCTGCGAGCGAATTTGTCCGGCTTTTGACGGAAGCGTGGCAGTCTTCTCTCGCTTACGAAAAGTTTTTTTATTCCTATTCCGAAAAATAGCGAGTTGGTACTTCTCCCTAATAATTTGGAAATTTTCACCCAATCTTACAATCCTCAAATCCTAAAAATCCTAAAAATCCCAATTCAGACAGTTAAGCTACCCTAAAAAACAAGTATCTCCAATATCGCTTTTCCATATTCCACCCCCTTTTGTTCCCCCGCCAGCGGGGGATTAATTCCCGTTTCAAAAAACATTAGTCGTATATTTAGACAAGCAAGTTCCTAATAACTTCGCTTTCTGCAAACTTCCAAATCTCCGAAAACTAAACACAAAACAAGAAACACAGAACAAAATAAAAATTCCAATATTCCTTCATTTTTAATCGCTGTAGCCTTGGCGAAGGCGATTCAAACTTCAAAAAATGCAATGTTTTCTGTCAAATAAATTTGACTATCCAAACCATCGCGTTTTAATAACAACAACCACAGAACACCAAAATCGCCCATTCCCCCATCTCCCAGTCTCCTTGTCTCTCCGTCTCCCACTCACCCGCTCGCCCACTCGCCCATTCTCCCATTCTCTCCATTTCTCACTACTCATCACTCAACACTCACCACTTCCCATTCAAAACTCACTTCTTCGCTGCTCTTATCTTTGTGGTTTCATTGATCCAGCATCCTACCTTAAATTTATCTCCAACTTTAAGAGTACGTTGAAAAATATCCTCCATACTCGGCATAAATTTCTGATACGCTTTTATCATTTTGTTTGCTTCTCTGGCAACGGAAGGATCGATCTTTTTGGCATATTGAAATTTATCAATTGCAGGCCAGGTAACGATCTGACTGTCCCATCCTCTTCCGGGACCGCATATCGGACCGCTTGAGGCATAGAGTTTCCCAATCAGCAAATATGGTTCTCCCCAATTGGGTTTCAAATTTGCCGCCTTTAAAGCATATTTTCTAGCTAAAGGGAAATTTTTAAGATCTCTATAGTATATTTTTGCTATCAGAAACAAGTATTTTGCTTTTTTCTCAATATCATCCGTTTTATTTATAAATTCTTCAAATGATTTGACAGCATCCTTATATTTCCCTTCATTATAATAATTATACGCCTGGCGCAATGGACCCGGCGCAGGTGGTGCTACATAACATTTGGTATTGTGCAAATTAACTACTTCTGCATACTCAGAAGCATTCAGATCACATTTTCCCCATTTCAGTTTCCTGAAAACAAGGTTTATGAAATCACAGCTATCTTTATTTTCTTCAAAAATTTTAAGATACTTATTTTTGTAATAATCACAAGGATAAAAATCTTCAATTGCTTCAAAATTATCAAGCAATTTTGGCGCATAATCTTTTATCAAATTCCATGCCTGACATTCGGTTACTTTGCAATTTGCAGAACCGTATTCAATAGCATCCACTATTAAATTAGCATAATGTTTAGCCTGCAATGTATCGATTTTCCCCTTTCTGAATCTGTCATAAAGCATTTTTGTAAATGGATTTATAACAAAATAATCCGCTTTTTCTTTTTTAATATCAACCGCTCTTGCAAAAAGATTGAAAATAGTATCATTACTTATATCTTTATTGAAATAATAATAAAAATCAAATGCTTTTCTACCCAGCAAATAAGCTTCATCACCAAAACATTCCAAGCGTTTATTGTAAACCCAATTGATGGAATCGATCCACCTCAATCTTTTCAAAGAATCTTTTTCCAAATCATAATAATGCTTAAATATCTTTATCCCGTCATCAAAATGATATTTCACTCTGCCGTTTGAGCCTGGTGCTTTATGCACGGCATGAGTCCAATATTCATAAGCTTCATCCCATTCCTTGGTTTTTAAGAAATTGCGATATACAACAAATTCGCCCTTGATATCCTCTCCATCAACCAAATCACTAAACATCGTACAAGGAGTTGGACGTGGTCCTTTTTTTACAATCTGAGTATCTGCTTTCACCTTATTGTTATCTTCAACTTGTTCCTGAACTTTTGGAGAACAAGAGTAAATCAGCATAAAAATAAATGAAAACAGTATTAAAAATAATTTATTCATAATAATAGTTTTAATCTAATATATTTACTCAGGTAGAGTATTTGTCTTTGTGAACCTTTGTGTTCTTTGTGCCTTTGTGTCTAAAATATAAATATAAAATAAAATAGACACAAAGACTCTAAGTTCACAAAGTAACACAAAGAATTTCTATTCCATGTGAAAATACAAACAATATTTATTTTATTTATAATTGCTCAGGTGTTATTAATCTGACTAAAGTCCAAAAACAAACAACCTGAGTAGTCACGATCTAATAATATGCAAATATACACCAATTTTATTTTTATAAATTATCACTGATAATTAAAAAATTAATGTAAAAAATAAACTGTTCACTATATTTAACTTTACTTTGTATATTTTTAATTCAAAATCCGGATTATATATTATAATTACAAATCAGAAAAAATGAATTTTAACTTTAAATTAATAATTTCTGTTATATTTATTTTCTTTTTTTCATGCAAAAACATGGATGTTGCCCCTGTTTATAAGAGTATTCAGGGCAAAACAATGGGAACATATTACCATATCAAATACAAGGGTACAATTGATCTGAAAAGTAAAATAGATAGTGAATTGATCAGAATAAATAACGAATTATCCACTTATATAGACAGTTCGACCATATCAAAATTCAACAAATCAGATACTGGATTAGTGGTTTCAAAAACAGGAGATATTTGGCAAAATATTATTAAAGCAAAAGAAATTTATACTATTTCAAATGGATATTATGATCCTACTGTTATGCCATTGGTCAATTATTGGGGTTTTGGTTATACGGGACATAAAAAACCGGATAAAATAGATAGCAATAAAATAAACGAAATATTAAAAAACGTCGGTTTTGATAAATTGGAAATAATTCCGGTTGAAAATGATAGTATTTTTATAAAGAAAAAAACAAAAAGTGTACAATTGGATTTGAGTAGTATCGCAAAAGGTTATGGTGTTGATAAAATAGGTGAACTAATCAATAAGCAAGGTATAAGTGACTATTTGGTAGAAATAGGAGGGGAAATTATATCTTCAGGTTTATCTCCTTCAGGCAAAAAATGGGTTGTAGGTATAAATACGCCTGATGAAAATGCTTCTGTTACTGATCTGGTATTGAAAATTGAGATATCGGACAAAGCTTTAGCCACATCCGGTAATTATCGCAATTTCTTTGATATTAACGGACATAAATACAGTCATACTATCAATCCAAAAACAGGATTTCCTCAAAGATCTAATTTACTGAGTGCTTCTATTATCACTAAAGACTGTATGACTGCCGATGCTTTGGCAACTGCATGTATGGTTTCAGGATTTGACAGAGCAAAAGAAATCATCGAAAAAAATGATTCCATTCAGGGAATTTTGATCTATTTGAACAATAAAAAAGAAATGAAAGTATTCAATACATATAAAAATAAAAACAACAATGATTAAATTTAACCTCAACCGAGATTTGGTATTTTTTGATCTTGAAACCACAGGATTAAATGTTTTAAGAGACAGAATTATTCAGATCGCTATGATAAAATATAAAAAAGACAGCGATGAACCCGAAGAACTGGAAATGTTGATAAATCCTGGAATTCCTATTTCCGAAGAAGCCATGAATGTTCATGGTATCACCCCTGCAGATCTGAGAAACAAACCCACATTTCAGGAAGTCGCACAAAAAATATACGATTTTATCGGGAATGCTGATCTGGCAGGATACAATTCCAACAGATTTGACGTACCGATGCTTATAGAAGAATTTGCAAGAGCAGGCATTGATTTTGACATTGAGAAACGAAGACTAATCGATGTACAGAGACTTTTTTATAAAATGGAACCCAGAACTTTGAGAGCTGCTTATAAATTTTATCTTGGGAAAGAATTTGAGAATGCTCATGATGCTTTATCAGATGTCAAAGCCACCGTGGATGTTTTGAAAGGACAATTGGCAAGATATGAAAATGAGGATTTTGTTGACAATGATGGCAATATTATTGAAAAGCCTGTTAAAAATGATATGCAACAACTTCATGAATTTACCAATGATCTGAAAATAGTAGATGTTACTCAAAGATTAAAATATGATTCCAATGGAGTCATAGTGTTTAATTTCGGTAAATATATAGGGCAACCCGTAGCAGAAACATTGGTTAAGGACAGGCAATATTACAACTGGATCCTAAATAAAGAATTTTCTCACCAAGTAAAAAAAATAGTTAAAAAACTTGTTAAAGAATATGAATCAAATAAAAAGTAAAATAATTTTTATCCTTTTTTCTATCGCTATTTTATCATCCTGCTATGACCACACAGAAGGATGCAGGGATATTAATGCTTTAAATTTTGATGTAACAGCAGACAAAGATTGTGAAGATTATTGTTGCAAGTATCCTGATGTTTATATTGATTTCAGATTATTCAAAGACTCAATTACCATTGACACAAATACTATTTTAGTAAATGATTTTAATGATACTTTCAGGATAAAATATTTCAGAATGTATTTGTCTGATTTCAAATTAATAAACAATCGAAATGATACATTGGAACTTCTAAATGAGATACCTGTTGGAATTAATAAAAATGGGAAAACAGAATATAAAAACATCAATTTTCCCATTGTCAAACTGCAAACAAAAACACGTTCTTATAAACTTGGAAATCTCCAAAAACTTGATACATACAAAGAGATGACTTTCGATTTTGGTCTAAAACCCACAATCAATCATGGCATAATGGATAAAGTTGATTTGTCTAGTCCTCTGAATACAGCTAATAATGATATGTATCTCGATTCTATTTCAGGATATCATTTTATAAAACTTGAAATAGAAATGTCCGATAATTTTATCAGGAGTGTTTATATAACGGGAGATGAATATTTATCAAAAATAAGTATATTGAGTAATTTAGATCTTAGAGAAAGAGAAAACCACTATATCA
>JALVEG010000247.1 GCA_027031145.1 Saprospiraceae bacterium
TCGATGTTTCAAAATGGTTATTACCCATTGATTTTAATAAAAACAGTGATGAAATACGAAACTCTTTATTATTTAATTTACAAAAGTCTTTAATTTTATATAAAAAATAATGGCTTTTACCCTCTGAAACATAAAAATTTCAAAAAAAATGAAAAATAATTATACTTTTTTTCTACATTTTTGTTTTCAAAAAATAAATATATTTTCACTTTCCATCATCTATTTAAAATTTAAAACATATCTTAATAGCTTATTATCAATTTATTAACATTTTATCTATATCATATTAGATATTTTTATATATTACATTGATATATTTTTGTATTTGTTTTCGGTAAAAAACCGTCGTAATATTGTATTATGAAAAAATAAGATAAGCTGGTTTAAAGAAATCGGTAGTTATTTTTTAGATATGTTCATGGGATTATAATTTGTTAATAATAAGTTGTGCTTAAAAAGTACAACTTATTATTGACGAATTCCAACAGAAAAAAAATTGAGATTGAGTTAAAAATATATACAGATTGAGTTACACAAGTAAAATTCGTTCTTTTTTGGTTTATTAAGTTCACTTGTTCATGGGATTAAAAAAGATGTCTTAAAGCAGTTTAAGACATCTTTTTTGTTTTTATACCTATTTATATCCACCGGTGTAAATATTTATCAATATTGATTTATCCGTGCAAAAACATTACCGACCACAAAATAAAAGTTACTATACCGGCAACATATCCTAATACAGCTAAAATACTTACCTTTTTAAAGTACCAGATAAAATCTATTTTTTCCATTCCCATAGCAGCCACACCTGCAGCAGAACCAATAATGAGCATACTACCACCTGTACCGGCAGCATAAGCTATAAAGTGCCATAAATGATGATCAATAGGGAAAGTATACATTCCCATTGTTGCTGCCACTAAGGGGACATTGTCTATAATTGCAGAAAACACCCCTAAAATACTTATCACAACATATTGATTCGGAATAGAATGCTGTAATACAGTTGCCAAATATTTCAACGTTCCCATATTTTCCGTAGCCAAAGTTTCCAAAGAAGCTACAGCCATTAAAATACCAAGGAAAAATAAAATACTGGAAAGTTCTATTCTGGAAAGTGCTCTTAATCCTGAATATAAATGACGGTTTTTATTATCGAAATTCTCTTCAGGATGAATATATTCCGAAACTAACCATACGATACCCAAACTGAACATCATTCCCAGATATGGTGGCAAATGAGTTATCGTTTTGAAAAAAGGAACAAAAATGATCATTCCCAAACCTAAATACAACATCACTTTGCTGCTCAATAATTTTTTCCCGTTTTCATCCTCTTCCGAAGGAGTCAAATCTCCTTTAAATACAGGAAGAAGCGTAGCTATAAAAAATGGTATGACAAAACTGACCAGTGAAGGCAGTAATAATTCAACGATCAAACCTCCGGCTGTTGTTTTGTTACCTATCCAAAGCATAGTAGTTGTAACATCTCCAATCGGAGACCAGGCACCACCGGCATTTGCCGCAATAACAATAAGAGCTGCATACCAAAGTCTTTCCTTTTTGGAGTGGATCAATTTACGAAGCAATGTCACCAACACTATGGTCGCTGTTAAGTTATCTATCACAGCAGATAAAAAGAATGCTATAAAACCAACCATCCAAAGCAGTTTCTTTTTATTTTTGGTTTTTACATAAGATTTTAAAACTTCAAAGCCGGCATGAAGGTCGATGATCTCAACAATAGTCATCGCACCCATCAGAAAAAACAAAATCTCAGATGTTTTCCCCAGATGATGAACCAAATTTGAAACGAACCCCTCGTGGGCTTCTTCACCTACAGAAATATTCCATAGATGCTCATGAGTATCAACTATATCAAGCAAGCCATGATTGAACCCTATAGATAATAAAGACCACATCACAGCAGCCATCAACAATGTAGGAACTGTTTTGTCCAATTTTAACGGATGCTCCATCACAATAAGACTATAACCTATCACAAAAGTCAATATAATCGCAATTGATAACATATTTTTATATTTTCGTAAGTTAAATTAATCGACAAAAGTATGAATTAGTATTTGAAAATAAAATATTATTAGAAAAATATATATAGATTATACCGAATAAAAATAAAGGTAACTACTCAGGCAGGGTGCTTTTGAAATAAAAAAATGTTTTTTTCATTCAAAATGACTCCTTCCGAATATACAAAAAAAGGAGTGCATTCAAAATAGCACTCCTTTCAAGATCAAAATAAAAAGTATTAACTCCTTAATTTATTTTTATCATTTTCTTTATCTGGTGTTTACCTTTATATTCAAAATCAACAAACAATAATCCTGAATATTTTATTCTGTTTTTATCAATAACAAAAGTATTCAATCCCGCTTTTCCCTTAATGGATGATTTAAATAATTTAGCACCGTATCCATTCGTAATAGTAATTTTGACTTCACCTTCTTCCGGAAGTTCATATCTGAAATTGGTACTAAACGACCAGGGATTAGGTTCATTTTGATACAATATAAATTTTTCAGAACCTGATTTTCTAAATTCAAATAATATCCCTTTTTCATTTTCATTATCATCAATAACTTCTTCTTTAGTTATTTTACTATTAATATCAAATAAATCTGAAATCAAACCGCTTTTTCTTACTTTGAAGTTAAATGAACATAATTTTTCATCTTTTACTATATCCAAACCTGAGGTCTTGTTCCAACTTATTGTCAATATTCCTTCATCCAGGTGTTTAATACCTAAATTCTCATTATTCAAATCAAGTGAAGCATTCTCAAAGCCCGAATATTCAAGATAATCTTTATCAAAAGCTATTGTAAACTGAATACCTTCAATACTTATCTCTTCATTAACTAAAATCGGAATATTAATTTCCTCTCCTTTTTTCACAAATTTACTATTTGAATACAATTCAACCTGTTCAGAATTCCTGTTTTCAATTGCCATTCTCGAATTAGCCCAGGCAGAATTATTGACATCACCGATTTTGATTCCGATAAAT
>JALVEG010000248.1 GCA_027031145.1 Saprospiraceae bacterium
TCTAACCGAACCGAGTTCAATAAAAGTGACCTTTGTCTTTCCTTTTTTTTCTTCTGCTTTTTTCACAGGTTTATTTTCTGTTTGTTCCTGTTTTGTTTGAGAGATTTGATTTTTTTTAGTGGATTGCGCACAACTTGTTTGCAATATCAAAGCTAATAATATCAAATTTGTTAATAAGTATTTCATAAGTTTATTTTTTAATCTTCAAATAAATAAATATTGTAAATAATATATTCCAACCACAATAAATAGTACGGCAACTATTCTTCTAAACCAGAGTTCAAAGACCTTGATCTTGTTGTAGATGGTGCCTATTCCTCCTACTGTAAATGCTATTATCCAGGCAAAAATGATTACAGGCAGTCCCGTCCCAAGTGCAAAAACAATCGGCAAGTATAATCCTGATGCGGAAGATATTGTCATTGGAATCAACATACCGAAGTACAATACACCGCTATAAGGACAAAATCCAAGAGCAAATACAATTCCCAATAATAACACTCCCCAAAAACCCGACTTTCCTTTTTCTTCCATTTTCTCATTCAACTTACCCAATCCCGGAAATTTTATTTTAATGACATCAAGCATAAACAAACCTATCAATATCAAGATAGGTCCCAAAGCTCTTTCTCCATATTTTTGCAAAAATCCGGCAACCATAAATTTGCTTGCTCCAAAGTAAAAAATAAGACCAATAACAGTATAGGTGATTGATCTTCCGAGTGTATATATCAAACCATTGTAAAATACTTTTCGCTTGTTTTCAATGTCTTTGCTGATAAATGCCATTGCCGTAATATTTGTTGCAAGAGGGCAGGGACTTATCGCTGTCATCAAGCCTAAAATAAAAGCCGATAACAGTGGTAGATCCGTACTGTGTAAAATATTCTGAAGTATTTCCATTTCAACTATGATTTAATTAATTTGTCCATATTCTCTTTTACAATATTTTTCCATTTATCAGGATCGGTAGTAACATACATAAAAGCATCTTCAGTCATATCAACCACCTTATCTCCTTTAATAAATAAAAGTGTTTGTCCCCAGATCTTGTATTTTTTTATCAGATCCAATCTTTCATCTTCATCTGCATTTAGAGAATGAAATACCATTTTCCCATTATCAAACATTTCCGGATAAAACTCCTTTAGGTATTTGTGCGTATCTTCATCAACGGATACGCAGGTATGACATCTTATGCTACCATGAAAATAGTAAACGTATATTGTACTTGTATCTGCAGTATTGTTTACTGAGGTATTTTCAGGAGTACTTGCAATTGCTACTTCACCTTTAGTTGTATCAGTTTTATTTGATCCTGCACATGAGAGTATCAAAAAGCTGATTAACATTAATATTGTACTATTATAAATTGTTTTCATAATATTATTTTTTAATTATTTGCGCTTATTAAAGCTAATAATTCACTGTCTTTTGGAATACGCCCCCTCACAACTACTTCTTCGTTTATTACCAAAGCAGGTGTTGACATAACATTATAAGACATAATTTGAAGTATGTCTTTAACCATTGTTATTTTAGCATCGATCGAATGCTCATTTACAATATTTCTTACCTTTTTTTCCAAGGCTAAACAATTTGGGCAACCCGTGCCGAGAATTTTGATTTCCATAATTTTTATTTTAAAATATTAAGTTAAATAAATATCCCGATATGATAATGCATATAGTTACCGTACCGAAAAATATACTAATAAGTTTCCATGTCATTACTTTTTTTAACAGCATTGCCTCCGGGAGAGATAAACCGACTACTCCCATCATAAAAGCAATGGCTGTTCCCAAAGGAATACCTTTAGCTACCAATACCTGAACTACGGGCAAAATACCTGATGCATTGGAATACATAGGAACTGCTAAGATCGTTGATACGGGAACTGCAAACCAATTATCTTTTCCCATATATTTTTCAAAAAATCCTTCGGGAACATATCCGTGCATCAATCCTCCTATTGCAATACCCAGCAATAAATAAGGTAAAATACCTTTGATTATTGTTAAAGCTTCATGCCAGATCACCGGCAATCTTTTTGAAAACTTTTGATGTTCCGCTATAAATTCTTCCTGTTCTCTTTCTGCATTTTTCAATATTTCTTTTACCCAGGAAGTCAAATATCTTTCCAGTTTGAATCGCTGCAAGATGAAGCCTGAAACAGTTCCGAGTAAAACCCCGCTTATAACATAGATGATAGTTATTTTAGCACCAAACAAACCTAAAAACAAGCCAACTGCAACTTCATTGACCAATGGTGATGTAACCAAAAAAGCAAAAGTTACTCCCAATGGAATTCCACCGCTCACAAATCCTATAAATAAAGGTACGGACGAGCAAGAGCAAAACGGAGTAACTGTACCGAATAATGAAGCCATCAGGTATTCAAGTCCGAACAATTTATTTCTCGATAAGTAATTTTTAACTCTTTCAATGGGGAAATAACTGTTGATTATTCCCATAAAAAAGATAATTACAAACAAGAGCAATAATATTTTAACACTATCATAGATAAAGAAATTTAAGGCTTCCGCCAAATGACTTTTGCTCGAAAGTGAAAAAACATCATACACTAAATAGTCGGCAATATTTTGTATCCAGTCAAACATTCTAACTATTTATTTGCACAATCAATACATACTTTCTTATTTCCTTTCACTCTTCCGTATTTTTCGACTACCATTTCTCCGCATTCTTCACATACAAATCCTTCAAATGAATGTTTTTCTTTTGGCCATTCATAGGTGAAAACTTCCGAAATATTCATCATCATTTCTTCAGGAGCATTCATCACTTTTTCTACCAAAGGCTGAACCACTTCATCCGGAACTTGTGTCGGTGGTACTCCTACCATTCGGTATTTAGTGAAAAATTCCGTTTTTTTATTGGCGAGCATGGCTTCTGCTTTGGGAGTTACCCTGACAGCTCTATTTGTCTTTTTATCAACCAAAGTGAGAGCCCATTTTCCTTTATGGGTCTTGGAAATATTTCCTTTTCCGAATGTACATCCGGTAATAACTTGTACTCCGTCTGCAAAGCAGGTGGCACAATGATTTTCTCCCAAATCAAGGAATGCATGAAGCGCACTATCTCCCGTACGTTCAACTTCAAGCGCATTCATGGCTGCTGCTGCAACTCTCAAACCATTTGGCATTGCAGGACATTTGTGCCCGTGAAATTTTTGTCCGAATTCTAACCAGTCTTTTGCATTAATCATAATATTTGATTTTATTTTGTTATTAATTGTTTATTGTCATTGATTGAATATTCAGGTTGAAGAGTAACATG
>JALVEG010000249.1 GCA_027031145.1 Saprospiraceae bacterium
CGAATCTGCTTTTGACACCTGATTTTGCACTTTGTGAAGAATGCAGGGAGGAATTGCACGATCCTCAAAACAGACGATATCACTATCCGTTTATTACATGTACTAATTGTGGTCCCAGATATTCAATCATTACGGGTTTGCCTTATGACAGACCCCTGACAACCATGCAAAAATATAAAATGTGCAAAGATTGTGACGAGGAATATCACAATCCACTGGACAGAAGATATTATTCACAGACAAATTCTTGCGAAAAATGTGGAGTTGAATTGACTATATATGAAAATGGCAAATATTTACAAGCGAAAGATTATATCGAGTATGTTGTTAATGCTTGGAAACAAGGAAAAATAGTTGCGATAAAGGGTATTGGAGGTTTTTTATTGACCTGTGATGCTTCAAATAAAAAGGTTATAAAACTTTTGCGGACAAGAAAATATCGTCCTTCCAAACCCTTTGCTCTAATGTATCCCGATATTCAAACTATTGAAAATGATTGTATATTTTCGGAGCAGGAAGAAAGCGAATTAAAAAGCGTTGAATCTCCGATTGTTTTACTAAAATTGAAAAATAAAATTAACTCCGGTCTGGATTTGCAAGGTGTTACAAACGGTTTGGATAGGATAGGGGTTATGTTGCCTTATGCTCCATTATATGATTTGCTTTTGACTGAATTTGCAAAGCCTGTTGTAGCTACAAGTGGAAATATCAGCAATTCCACTATTATCTACTCAAATGAAAAAGCAATAAATGAATTGAGCAATATTGCCGATGTCATTTTATTGAATGACAGGGATGTCGTGATACCTCAGGATGATAGTGTAGTGAAATATTCGGAAAAATACGGTCAGAAAATAATAATTCGCAGATCACGGGGAATGGCTCCTTCATATATAAAAAGGGAATTGGAATTGCCCGAAACAACTATAGTATGTATGGGGGCAAGTTTGAAAAGTGCATTTGCGATTTTGAATAAAAAGAACATATATATAAGCCAATATCTCGGAGATACAGGTACTTATGATTCACAAGTCAATTATACTAAAACTTTAGATCATTTTTTTAATATTCTTGATCTTAAACCTGATAAAATCATTGTTGACAAACATCCCGATTATTTTAGTTCTGTTTATGGTATGGAAATGGCTGAAAAATTTAATATACCTGTCCGGAAAATTCAGCATCACAAAGCTCATTTTGCTGCGGTAATTGGTGAAAATAGTCTTTTTGATGAAAAAATATTGGGAGTAGTTTTTGACGGTACCGGATATGGAGATGATGGCAATATTTGGGGTGGTGAGTTTTTTGTTTATGAAAAAGGGAAGATAGAAAGATATGCTCATTTGGATTATTTTGATTTTATACTGGCTGATAAAATGGTTAAAGAACCTCGAATTTCTGCATTGGCAATATCCAAAGGGATAACGGTAAATAATGATTGTATCAAAGCTAAATTCACGGAGGTAGAGTGGGGAATATATACTAAAATACTGAACAGAGGATATAAGTTAAAGAGTTCAAGTATAGGAAGATTATTCGATGCCGTATCATCATTGGTGCTGGATATTGATAAGCAAACTTATGAAGGAGAAGCAGCGATGAAACTGGAAGTTTTTGCATCAAATTACTTCAAAAACAATAAAGCTGATATTAATGATTCTTACATCGACTATAGTCAGACAGATAATATAATAGAAAGTATTTTAAAAGGAATAATAAATGATCTTGACAATTCAGTTGATAAAAACCACATAGCGGCAAAATTCCACATTTCTTTGATCAAATATATTAAAAATATTGCTAATATGATTGGAATTGAAAAACTTGCGTTTAGCGGAGGTGTATTTCAAAACGGAGTTTTGATTGATTTGATTTATGAATTTTTAAAAGGGGAATATGAGCTGTATTTTCACAAAGATCTTTCTCCTAATGATGAGTGCATACCTTTTGGGCAGTTGGTTGCTTCGGCAATTATTTAACACTATATTTCACCCGATAGTAAACAACCTGAATAGATACATTAGTTTATGACCAATTTTTTTGTTTGAATTCCCGAATCTGTTTCTACCTCAATTATATATATCCCCGGATGAAAAATATTATTGATAACAATTTCGGATATATTGAATACATTGCTATAAATTTCAACTCCTAATATGTCAAATATATTAATCCTTTTTATTTTCTCACCGGATTTTATTCCTATAAAATTTCTGATAGGATTTGGGTAAATAACTAAGTTTGTATCCGGGATATTGTTGCTAATTGAATTCTGAATACAAAACTCAATATCATAAAGATAATTATTTTTGGAATCTGCAATTATATAATAAATACCTGCCGGTAAATCTGCATATTCAAGTTTTGTCTTGTCGCTTATTGCAATACATTCGATATTATCGTTTTCCAATTTTGTCAAAAACAATCTTGTAGATTTATCTCCGGCTTTAAAATAAATAATCAGGCTATCATTTTTTTCATGAGTGTATTCCAAATAAAGTTCTTTTCCTTCAAACTCTTCATCAGAACAACTGTATATACTAAAGTTATTATTTTCCGGAATCTGAAATTTTTTGCATTCAAAAGGGAAAGCGGATTGTTCAATAATAGTACTGCACAATTGTGTGTTATAAATACCGTTTCTGTTTTGTAAATAGGCTTCACACTCATTTTCGTAATTTTGTCCGTCGCAAGCACATACCCTGTTGGTAACAAAAGGACAAATGCCTGTAAAATATGGGATATACGACCCACTACAACTTTGATTAATAGGCTTCGTAACAGTAATTGTCGTTAAATATATTGTCTCATCCCAACTAAAATTATTTGGAACATCTAATTTGATCTCAACGTTGTAAATCCCTTCCAATAGTATTTGTTTATTAACTATTTCCGTTGTGGAAGATGAAGATTCAGCACAACTTGAAATATAATTATAATTTACTTTTATTTCTATATTTTTTATAAAATAATCTACAGTTGTCTCAACAGTATAACTGTCGCAAACCTTAACTTGGTTCACATTAAATTGTATTGAAGCATTTTCTCCCAAATTAACAATTCCTGTTGTGACAACTGCTGAACTGATAATATCATCAGCATGAGCGATTGATAAAATATCTATTATGAAAAATAATGTTATTATAATTTTTTTCATTTTTTATCTTTTAAGTTACGAAGTAGTCTTTTGTGTTTTTCTATATTTAATTTATGTTTCTTAGAATCCTTTCTAAAAACAATTATAGCTTTCCAAATTGCCAATAATATAAATGCGATTAATATTATTTTCA
>JALVEG010000250.1 GCA_027031145.1 Saprospiraceae bacterium
TATTAAACAAAAAACATTCAAACCATGGCAAAAATAAAACCTTTTAAAGGAATACGTCCTCCCAAAGACCTTGTAGAAAAAGTAGCAAGTCTGCCTTATGATGTGATGAATTCGGATGAAGCAAGACAAATGGCTGAAGGCAATCCTTATTCTCTTTTACATATTACACGAGCGGAAATAGATTTCGAACCGGGTGTAGATGAACATAGTGAAGCCGTTTATCAAAAATCAAGAGAAAATTTTGACAGATTCAGAAAAGAAGGGATTTTGAGACAAGACCCTGAAGAATATTACTATATCTATGGTCAAACTATGGATGGCAGAACTCAATATGGTATAGTTGCCGGTGCATCTGTTGATGATTATCTAAACGGGATTATCAAAAAACACGAACTGACTCGTCCCGATAAAGAACAAGACAGGATGATCAATATCCGTGTGAATAATGCCAATATCGAGCCTGTATTTTTTGCTTTTCCCAAAGTAGAGGAATTGGATAAGATAATGAACGATATTATAAAAAACAAAGATGCTGAATACGATTTTGTATCGGAAGATGGTATCGGACATCATTTTTGGGTAATCAATGATAAATCTACTATTGACAGAATAACAAAAATATTCAAAGAGGATATTCCTTTCACTTATGTTGCAGACGGACATCACAGAACGGCAGCTGCTGCATTAGTCGGATTGGAAAAAAGAAAAGAAAATCCGGATTATACGGGAGAAGAGGAATTCAATTACTTCCTTACCGTTCATTTTCCCGATGATCAATTGGCGATAATGGACTACAACCGTACAGTTAAAGACCTTAACGGATTGACTGAGGATGAATTTTTGGAAAAGATCAAAGAAAAATTTGATATCATAAAAGAAAGTGGTGAAATCCTAAAACCGGCTAAATTGCATGAATTTAGTATGTATTTGGGAGGCAAATGGTATTTGATGACGGCTAAAAAAGGTACTTATGATGATAATGATCCTATCGGAGTGCTTGATGTTACGGTTTTGACCAACAATGTTCTTGAACCTGTATTAGGAATAAAAGATCTGCGTCGATCAAAACGCATAGACTTTATCGGAGGTATCAGGGGTCTTGGTGAATTGCAAAAAAGAGTCGATTCCGGGGATTGGAAAGTTGCATTTGCACTGTATCCGGTATCGATGAAACAACTGATAGATATTGCTGATTCGGGAAATATTATGCCGCCGAAGACTACCTGGTTTGAACCGAAATTGAGAAGCGGACTTGTTATTCATAGTCTGGAAGGGTGATATTAGATTAATATAACTATTCAGGTATTATTAATCGGGCTAAAGCCCATAAATAGAGCAAAATTCTACAAACCGTCAGCTAAAGCAGACGGTAATTTACTGTGCGCTTTTACCGTCTGCTTTAGCTGACGGTGTTTGTTAGATTCTGATATTTAGGGCTTTAGCCCGATAGTAAACAACCTGAAATACTGTGTTAAAAACTATAATGAAATTCGGGCTTAAACAAGAATGTATTGATAAAATAAAACACATATAAATTGCAAATAGAGGTTTGTGTAGAAAAATTGGAAACTGCACTGGCAGCTGATAAATTTGGTGCTGACAGAATTGAACTTTGTTCCGCTTTGGATCTTGGAGGCTTAACTCCCTCTCATGGCTTGATAGAATCCTGTATTGAGCAATGTTCTCTAGATGTTTATGTTATGATAAGACCAAAACCGGGCAATTTCATTTATAGTGATAATGAAATATCCATTATGAAAAAGGATATTGAATTTACTGCTAACTCAAGAGCTGACGGCGTCGTATTCGGATGTTTAACGAATGTAAACGAATTAAACATTAAACAGAACAAAGAATTGTTGGATCTTGCAAAATCATTAAAGCTTGGAGTTACTTTTCACAGAGCTTTTGATTTTATTTATGACAAAGAAATGGCTTTAAATCAGCTGATAAATATGGGTTTTGACAGGATATTGACTTCAGGAGGTAAAAAAACCGCTTTGGAAGGAATAAACAACATTAAACACTTTGTAAAATCAAGCAAAAATAAAATTGAAATAATGGCCGGAAGCGGAGTAAATCCAGCAAATGCACTTCAATTAGCAAATACGGGAATTGACGCATTGCATTTTACTGCAAGAAAAAGTATTTCCGGTGAAAATTCTTTAAATATGGGAAATGAATTTGTTCCCGATATAGAGAAAATTAAAGCAATAATTTCAAATTATAAAAGTTTTTAAATGTAGTTACTTATAAATTTTAAACAGATGAAAATTAGTTTTTTTATTGCAGTCTTTATCATTTCTATTTCCGGCATCTATTCACAAAATGCAGTTCCTAAATTTGATTATAGAGTAGGTAGCGGTGTATCACTTGTAGGATCGGGAGATGTATTATTGTTCAATTTTGAAAATGAATTAAATTACAAATTGAATAAATATTTTACAAGTTCCATCGGGATAAAACTGGGTCAAGGATTAAAAGATTACTATCATCCGGTAGCGAATTTTGTTCAGGGCAATTGCAATCTATACCTTTCCCCATTTAATAATGAAAGAAACTTAGATATCAGATTTGGAGGAGGTCTGTCATATTACAAATATAATGGAACATCTTTGGTAAGGAGTACAATAATCGTTAATGGTATTACTGTAGCAAGTTATAAAAATGAAAAAAGAAGTTCATTTGGTTTTAATATGATAATAGAGATGTCGTATTTGATTTCAAATAAATTCCTTATTGGGGTTGAATTGTTTACCCAACCGTATTTCAACGATATTAATTCGGGCGTAATGTTTACGGGAGGCTTTAGGTTTTGAAATGGATTTAGTTTTACTTTTTCTATCGCCACGAATGCACTAATTAAATTATTCGTGCATTCGTGGCTGTTTTATATTCCCATCTTTCAATTTCTGATTTTAGTTCATCATTTCTTATCAGATTTCTTTTTTTTGAATCTTCCATCGATTGATCAATACGTCGGTTAAATTCACTTTTTGTCATAGGCTGATAAATATCTATTTTTGTAGTCACATTAACTTTAGCTAATATTTTTTCTACGTTTTAAATGTTATTCCATAGTAGTTACATATTTTTTACGCTCTTTCTATCGCCACGAATACACTAATTAAATTATTCGTGCATTCGTAGCTGTTTTATAGCCCGGCTAAATCGTTTTTAATCCCAATTCTTTTAAATATTCATTGTGTTTCGCTGTATATTTCTTTATTTTTTCTTCTATATCAAGTAAATCTTTATTAACCTGATTCAAATCTATTTTTTCT
>JALVEG010000251.1 GCA_027031145.1 Saprospiraceae bacterium
GGGTAGATTGGATTACATATTGCATTTTGCTTCTCCTGCGTCTCCGATTGATTATCTCAAAATGCCCATTCAAACTATGAAAGTGGGCTCATTGGGAACACACAATTTGTTGGGATTGGCAAAAGCAAAAAAAGCCAGAATGCTAATCGCTTCCACTTCAGAGGTTTACGGAGATCCATTGGTAAATCCACAACCCGAAGAATATTGGGGCAATGTCAATCCGATTGGTCCGCGGGGAGTTTATGATGAAGCAAAGAGGTTTATGGAAGCATTGACAATGGCTTATCATACTTATCACGGATTGGAAACGCGGATTGTCAGAATATTCAATACTTATGGTCCCCGTATGAGGTTGAATGACGGCAGAGCTTTGCCGGCTTTCTTTTCGCAAGCTATAGAAAACAAAGACATTACAGTATTCGGCGATGGCAGTCAGACGAGATCTTTTTGCTATGTTGACGATTTGGTTGAGGGTATATACCGTTTGTTACATAGCGATTATGTGTTGCCGGTCAATATCGGCAATCCCGATGAAATATCCATTTTGCAAGCGGCGGAAGAAGTATTGAATATTGTCGAAGGAACAACTTCAAAAATAGTTTACACAGGCTTACCAACCGATGATCCAAAGGTTCGCAGACCGGATATTACCAAAGCAAAGGAGATTTTGGGTTGGCAACCGAAAGTGGATAGACAAGAAGGTTTCAGGATTACTTATGAATATTTTTTGAAAAAAATGGGAAAATAGTTAGAGATGAAACAAAAAAAAATTATCTTTTTTATCCCTAGATTGCCGGGTTATTTTCTTTACAATCTTGAATATTTAAGTAAAAATCTCAATACAAAACTTTTTGTATATCACTACAAAAATGATGAAGATGCTCCTTATGAATTGGAATTAAGTGAGGATATTCAATTCAAATCTATAGAGAAATATACTAAAAAGGAGATTATTTCGCAATCTATTTCTATTTATCCCGATATGGTAGTAATTTCCGGATGGAATAATAGATTGTTTAGAACGCTTGGAAGTGTTTTCAAGAAAAGAAAGATACCGGTGGTTATGCCTATTGATAATCTTTGGAAATCTTCATTAAAACAATATTTGTTTTGGAGTTTTGGATATAGATTTATAAAGTCTTTTGCCGATTTTATATGGGTTCCGGGATACCCTCAATATTATTATGCTAAAAAATTAGGATTCAAAGATGCGGAGGTCTTGTTCAATTGCTATAATGGCAATTATCTGGGAAAAAATGAATTAGCTGAAAATTATTTTTCTATAAAAGAAAAATCATTTCCCAAAACAATTGTTTTTGTAGGACGATTTGTTGACTATAAATATCCTCATTTATTGGCTGAAGTATTTGATGAAATACAAAGTAATAAATCCAATGATTGGAAATTGATTTTAATTGGTAATGGAAAATTGAAAGCAAAAATCAGTAAAATTCCTAACGACAATATTATAATCAAAGAATTTATGCAGCCGAAAGTTCTTAATGATTTTATTGCAAAACAAGGTGTATTTTGCCTGCCTTCTCACAATGAACATTGGGGGCTGGTTGTTCACGAAGCAGCATCGGTTGGTTTACCTTTGATTTTATCTGATACTGTTGGTGCTTGTTCCACTTTTTTGATAAATGGTTATAACGGTTATAAATTCAGGAGTAAAGACAAAGAAGAATTGAAAGAAAGATTATTAGCGATAATGAATAAATCCGATAGTCAATTGTTGGAAATGAGTAAAAGAAGTTTGGAAATGTCTAAAAAAATAAATTGCAACATCTGGTCATCTTCACTTTTATCAATTATTAGTTGATACCTGCAAGAAAGCTCTTATCAATAATAAATGAATAGGGCTTTCACTAAAATAATATATGAAAAGACGACACAATATTTCAAATAATATCCAGACAAGGATAATAAAAAGTTCTTTTTGGTCTGTACTTAAATTTATTACCGGTTTTTTTAGACAATTATTACTTGTGCCGCTATTTTTGACAGCTTGGGGCAAAAGCGATTATGCAAAATGGTTATTAATATTATCAATAAGCATATTGATTACGTCCATAAATACCGGGATATATCAATACATCGGAAATAAATTTAATGTTACATTTCATACAAATAAAGAAAAAGCGATATCAATATTCAGACATGGATTTTATTTGGGGGTGTTTTTAGTAATTATTGAAAGTGGTATTGTTGGAGTGATTTCATTAGATGCAAATAGTATGAGTCAGATATTAACAACCGATATTTCCAAAATTGTAGAAAGTAATTTGAACATTGTCTTTTTTATTTTAGTATCTACAAGTGCATTTCATTTTTTTATCTTTCGTTATGTTCTTCAGTTGTATAATCCCATAGGAGAAATATTTAAGGTTTTTAAAATAGAAGTATTTTACGAATTATTGGAAGTATTAGTAATAGCGACTTTATTAATTACCGGGATGAAAATTTATTTTATGACATTAATTTATAGTGCATATAAAATTTTATTTTCAATATTTATATTTGCTTTATTATATAATCGGTTTAAAGTTTTTAAATGGAAAAATAAATTTAATTTAAAAAATTATTTTATTTTGATAAAAAGATCACCTGCATTTGTATTTAATAATTTATTTGAAAAATTATATACAGACGGAATATCTATTTTAATATCAAATATTTTTAGTGTATTGCTAATTCCTGTTTTTACAACAATAAGGACAATGGGCAATTTATTGATTACTTCATCCAATTTCTTTTCAAATAGTGTAATGCCTGATCTCCAACGCTATTTTGCCAAGAATGAAAAGAAAAAAATAATATTTTTATTTGACGCAACTTGGATATTTATTACACTACCCGTAAACTTAGCAATCCTTATCGGATTGCCGTGGATAAAAGATGTATATCTTTTTTGGACAAAAGGAGAATTGCATTTTGATGGAATTTTATTGGCATTTATCTTATCTTCAGCGATTATTTTAAACTTTAATTCGATAGTAGTTAATTTTTTAAAGGCGATTAATAATACTAAATTTTTATATAAATTTACCTTTATTAAAGTTATTTTGATATTTAGCATAAGTTATTTATTTAAAAATACCGGACTTTCGATTATCGGTATTGCCTTATTTATTTCGGAAATAGTAACCAGTTTATTTTTTGCAAATATGGAATTGAATAAAATAATAAAAGAATTGAATTTTGTGAAAATCACTTATGCTTTTTTACCTAACTTTGTAACCATACTGACCGTAATCGGTTTTTATACTTTAGGTTTTTATCCCTTTTATCTCTTGATTCCAATTTCAATTGTTCTAATATTGTATTTTATAAAATGGAAAGAATTGGACGCGTGGATAAAAGAAAAAATAATACATTTTTTAAATTTTAACTTTGTAAAGTGATAAAAAAAGAATCCCTTATCAGTTACAAATTCATATTAATATATTTAGGGATATTCGGAATTTTGTTATTTGGGCGAATCGGAGCAATTGCTTTGATAATTTTTGCTATATTTTATTCATTTATAGGAGTTGATGCTTCAATCAAAGCACTTACTTTCAGTTTTATTATCGTTTTTGTTAATCCGAAGATTTTTGGAGAAATCAATACTTCTATTGTAACGGCTTTGAGGCAAGTTTTTATAATAGTTTTATTTTTCTCCACTATTTTCCATCTTGTGTTTAGCAATCGAGGTATTGTTGTGAAATTGACTTTGCTATTGTTTTGCATAGTTGCAGGAGTATTAGGAATAATGAGTAGTTATTCCGTTCCAGTTACCATATTGAAAATTATAAATTTCTTTTTAGGAGCATCTGTGATTATTGCATTGTATTTTAAAACAAAAAAAAGTAAAGATTATTGGGTCAAATGGTTCATTTCATTAGCTGTTTTAGTAAGTATTTTATCAATAGCCGTCATACCATTTGAAAATATTGCATACAAATATAACGGTTATGGAACGAATTATCATTTATTGATGGGAATCACAAAACATTCACAGGTTTTGTCTATTTTTATGAGCCCGTTTATCGGATTTTTAATAGGCAAAATATATGAAAAAGGATTTAGGTTGAATTATGTTTTGCTTTTATGTTTATTTGTCATAACTCTTTTTCTTACCAAAGGACGAACAGGAATGTTTTCCATAATATTGAGTTTATTGATATTGATATTTATCACGATTTTTAGCAAGCGCTATAGGAAGATTACAATTGAATGGTTAAAATCAACTACAAATACCATAGTTTTATCCGTGGTTTTGCTTATAGGAATAATATTTTATAATCAAATATTTAATGTTGTTTCTGCATTTGTGCTGAAAAGAGAAGAAACTAAAAATGTCAAAGAATCCTTTGAAACATCGCGTTTAGGACAAATTTTAAAAGTTACAAAAAATATAAGTGATTCTCCTTATACAGGTATTGGTTTTGGTATGCCGTCATTCAAAAAATCTCTTAAAAAGAAATTGGTTAAGGATCCGTTTTTTCATATACCTATAAGTGCTGCAACGGAAAAAGGATTTTTGCCTTTGGCTATTGTAGAAGAAACAGGTATTGTCGGTACGATTTTTTTCTTATTATTTTTAATAACATTTTTAGGAAGAATTTATAAGAATGCTCCTGTTTCTATTTTTCTATTTAGTTTGGTGAGTTTTACTAACAATTTTGGAGAAATGATGTTTTTTTCCTTTGGGGGAATCGGTTTGATGATGTGGCTGCTAATGGGTATCGGTCTTATCAAAGAAAAGAAAGAAGAAATTGTTTCAGATGATGATATTGATCAAGAACCGGAAGAAGAGGATAATAATTTTGAACCGGTTTAGACTATAGATTAAATAGACTAACAAATATAAATTGAGTATTTATTTTTTGGGATGTGTATTAAAAGAGCTACATCAATAATACAACTGAAATTAGTTAAAAAAGCGTATATTTCAGTGAAAGTGATTTTATACGGATAGTTACAAAACTATTTTTCAAAATGAAAAATTTTTATTATATTTTCTTGACAACTTTCTTATTTTTTTATGGTTGTGGAATATTTCATCATACATCTTCTTCCGCATCTTCCAATAGCTCTTCTTCTACAGCTCCTGTATCGTCCAAATCAATTTCTACGTCACCGAAACACATAGATACAGCAAATAACAATACAATCGCATTTTCGTGGAACCGTATTGCAGGTAATAAATTTTCTAAAATATTATGCCCAGTAAAGTTTTCATTGGCGGATTCTTCCAATCCGGAATCTATCGCTAAAGAATTGAAAATAATGCCAAAAGGATATAGAGCTTTGAGGATTTGGGATACCTGGAAATTAATGACGGAAAATCCTAAAGATAGTTTGACAGTTACACACGGCAACGGGCTAAAAGAAAAAATACCTTCCCCTATTTGGCAAAACGGAGTGAAAAAATGTGAAAAATTTCATAATACAATATTTTCTTATCTTTCAAATCGAAATATAGAAATTGATTTTTTGATAATTGATATGGAAGTTTATTATTCTAATTGGACAATAAATTCTATTGCGGGAAATGATTCATATTTGCCGGTTTACTACCGTGAATTGAAAAGAAACGGTTTGATAAATATCAACATTGATGCGGACAAAATTAAAAACAGGTCTGAATATCCGGATGAATATTTGCAATGGAATAAGATAGCAAAGGAATTATCCATAAATTATCTTAATCAAGGTATTTACAATGTTTTTAAAAAGTACTATCCCAATGCCGAATGTTCAAATTATGCTGTTTATTTAAATAAAGATACTTTACCGGTACCAGAAATTAACGGTCATAAGGATTACAAATTTCCTATCAATACTGTGGTAGGAACTCACCAAAGCAATTCTTTTTATGGAAGATTGGGACAAATAGCTACAACAAACAAACCCGATAAAGCAAACAATTTTGATATGACTGCATATTGTGCATTTTTGTATGAATATTATAAGTTTGTCTCGATGAAAACAGGAAGCAATGTACCGGTGCATCCTTGGATTGCTAATAGAAGTTTTTCCGAATTTCAAAACAATAAAAGGGTTACTTTTTTAACAAATTCCGATTATTATCAGGAGATGATATATCATCTTTTATGCTTGGGAACAGACATATTTTTGTATTGGAATAGTCCGGCAAATGATTCGGATGCTACAATACTCAATAATATAATAACGGATTTTGACAATCTTCAGGGAAATAAAACGGAATCTAATTATTCAACAAGCCCTGTCAATATTGATTGGAATAGAAAATATGTTTTTTCAGTTAATTCAAAAGGAAATAATTGGGGGAGGTTTACTCCAAGGTTAGATCCGTTGGACAGTATTCAAAGTAAAATTTTGACAACAAATCCCGCGACTTTTAAAATCGGAAATGATACAATTGTAATCAGTAATTATTATATCCCAAACCGGAAAAGTTATTCTTCTAAAGGAATATGGTTGAAAAGAAAGTAGAGGTTTTTCAATAAAATTTAATAATTATTATGAATTTGATTATTGATGCATCCAATATAAAAACAGGTGGTGGACGTACTCATCTTATTGAGATAATTGAGAATGGCTTTCCCGGACATTTTGGATATTCCAAAGTCTATATTTGGGCATCTCAAGATACTCATAACTATCTCGAAGATAAAGATTGGCTTATTAAAATGCATCATATTTGGTTGGAAGGAGGGTATTTTAAAAGATTTTTATGGAAAAAACTGATTTTAAATCCTTTTATTCGAAAATCAAAATCGCTGCTTTATATACCGGGTACAGGTTATAGCAAATACCCTTTTGTTACAATGTGCCGGAACCTTTTACCATTGCAATGGACGGAATTGAACAGATACTTTTTCTCTTTTATGTGGATCAGGTTGGTAATATTGAGATTTTTACATTTTTATGCATATAAAAAAGCTTTGTCGGTTATTTTTCTGAATGATTATTGCAAAAAAATCGTTTCTGCTAAAGTAAAACTTAATAATACCGTTACTATACCGCACGGATTGAGTGAAAATTTTAAAACCGGATATCCTAAAAAACCGTTAAATTCAAAACTTAAATTTATTTATGTTTCGACTGTTGATGTATATAAACATCAGTGGAATGTAGCAGAGGCTATCTATCAATTAATAGATGAGGGGCTTGATATAGAATTGATTTTAATAGGGGAAGCTTATAAAAAAGCATTGAACAAGTTGAAAAAAGTTATGGAAAAAAATAAAGATAAAAATCAAGTCAAATATTTAGGTAAAATAGCATATTCAAAACTCCCTGAATATTATTCAAATTCCGATGTATTTATATTTGCTTCAACTTGTGAAACTTTTGGTATGGTATTATTGGAAGCAATGGGTGCAGGTTTACCGGTATTGTGTTCCGACAAAAGTTCTATGAAAGAAATGTTGGGCAATTCCGCTAAATATTTTAACCCGTTAAGTATCCAATCTATAAAAAATAGTGTGGTGGAAATTTATAATCGAAAATCCGAATTGAAAAATATGTCCGAAAAATCAATTGCTTTGGCAGCTGAATATTCTTGGAAAAATTGTGCATATAAGACCTTTCAATCGTTAAGTGAAATAAGCAAAAAACATCATTTGTAAATGTGTGGAATCACGGGAATAATATCCAATAAAGACATCCAAAAAAGAATTGTAGATGCAAATACTATCATCCATCATCGAGGACCGGATGATACCGGATATTTTATGTATAATAATCTCGCTCTCGGGCATCAAAGACTGTCTATTTTGGACTTGTCCGAACGAGGACATCAACCAATGCTCTCAAACGACGGTTCATTAGCTATTGTTTACAATGGTGAAATATACAATCATCAAGAATTAAGGAGTAAAATCGGTAATTCCTACTCATTTAATTCATCTACGGATACGGAAACCATACTTGCCGGATATCAAATTTACGGAACTGATATATTTAATATGCTAAATGGTATTTTTGCCTTGGCAATATTGGATAAAAGCAAAAATGAATTGATAATTTGTAGGGATCAGTACGGGGTAAAACCGCTCTATTACTACTCTCATAATGGAGATTTTGTTTTTGGTTCGGAAATAAAATCTTTTTTAAATATTCCCGGATTAAACAAAAGACTGGACTATTCAGCATTGGTCAATTATCTTCATTACCTGTATTCTCCCGGCGAAAAGACCCCTTTTGAATACATAAAAAAACTTGCACCGGGACATTTTATAAAAATATCTTTGGATAATATCAATGATTTAAAATCCACTAAATATTTTGAAATCCCTTTCACGGGAGAATATGATACATATACCGAAAAAGAGTGGATAGACAAACTGGATATACATTTCACCAATGCTGTCGAACGACAATTGCAATCCGATGTTCCCGTTGGTTTCTTCCTGTCAGGAGGTCTGGATTCAAGTTTGATTGTAGCCATTGCACAAAAAAATACCGGAAAAAAGCTTAGGGCATATACCATAGACACGGATATGACAAAAGACAATATCGAAGGATTTACCAATGACTTATATTATGCAAAAAAAGTAGCAAAACACCTTGATGTCGATCTTGAAATAGTAAAATCCGATGTCGATATCGTCAAAGATTTTGACAAAATGATTTGGCATTTGGATGAGCCACAAGCTGATGCAGCCCCTTTGAATGTCTTAAAAATAAGCAATAAAGCCAGAGAAAACGGAGATTTTGTTCTTCTTGGCGGTACAGGTGGAGACGATTTATTTTCTGGATACAGAAGACATCAAGCTGTTTTGATGGAAAAATATCTAAAACTCACGCCCGGATTTATAGCTTCAGGATTGAAAAAACTTATTTCTGTCTTACCTCAAGACAATCCAAATGTAAGAAGAGCAGCAAAACTCCTAAAGCACGGTAACCTTCCTCAACTTGAAAGACTGGCAGGTTATTACGAATGGTTACCATTGGATACAAATAAATCCCTGTTTAGTTCCTCTATTCAAGATAAAATCAAAAATTATAATCCCACAGAAATTTTAACAGACTCATTGAGCAATATTCCAAAGGAAAAAGAGATATTGAATTATCTATTGTATTGGGATATGAAATATTTTTTGCCGGATCACAATCTCAATTATACGGATAAAATGAGTATGGCTGTCGGTATTGAAACCAGAGTTCCTTTTCTTGACAATGATTTGGTAAAGTTTAGTACACGGTTACCTGTTAATCTAAAAATGAAAGGTAAGGAGACAAAATATTTACTTAAAAAAGTGGCGGAAAGGTATTTGCCAAAAGAAGTGATCTATCGACCCAAAACAGGTTTCGGAGCACCGGTAAGAAAATGGATTACACAAGATTTGGACGAAATGATAAACGATTATTTATCTTTAAGCAGTATAGAAAACAGAGGAATTTTTGATTATAAAGAAGTTCACAACTTGATAGAAAATAATAAGAAAGGAAAAATAGACGCATCTTATTCGGTTTGGAGCCTTTTGGCTATAGAATCGTGGATGAGACAGTTTGTTGATAAATAGTTTCTGACAGAAACTGAATAAAATACATTTCAATGAAACAAATAATACAAGACCTTAAATCAGGTCAGACTATCTTAGAAGAACTACCGTCTCCACAAGTAAAGAGCGGTCAAGTTTTAATAAAAACTCACAGATCTTTGGTTTCGCTTGGAACAGAAAAAATGTTGGTGAATTTTGGTAAAGCAAATTTTATAGACAAAGCCAGGCAGCAACCTGAAAAAGTAAAAATGGTGCTTGATAAAATGAAAACCGACGGCATAAAACCAACACTTGAAGCCGTGTTCAGAAAATTAGGAGAACCCCTACCTTTGGGATATTGCAATGCAGGTGAAGTTATAGCCGTAGGCAAGGGAGTTGAGGATTTTCAGATTGGCGATAGAGTAGCTTCCAATGGGAATCACGCTGAAATAGTCTCTGTACCAAAAAACCTTGTAGCCAAAATCCCGGACAATGTCAGTTATGATGAAGCTTCATTTACCGTTATTGGAGCAATTGCATTGCAAGGTATCAGATTATTAAATCCTACTTTTGGAGAAACAATAGTAGTGACAGGTCTCGGACTAATCGGTTTGGTCACATCTCAATTGCTAATTGCTAATGGCTGTAAAGTCATCGGATTGGATTTTGATCAATCCAAAGTCGATATTGCCAAAAGCTGGGGAGTAGATGCCTACAATACTTCAGGCGGTATTAATCCTGTAAATATCGCTATGGAAAACACTTTAAATATTGGAGTTGACGGAGTGATAATTACGGCATCGACAAAAAGCGATGAGGTAATTTCTCAGGCAGCAAATATGTGTAGAAAACGAGGAAGAATAATATTGGTTGGAGTTATCGGCCTGAACATTCAGCGATCCGATTTTTACGAGAAAGAACTCAGTTTTCAAGTATCGTGCTCATATGGTCCGGGTAGGTATGATGAAGAATATGAGCAAAAGGGCAATGATTATCCAATCGCTTATGTGAGGTGGACTGAGAAACGAAATTTCCAAGCTATTTTGGAAGCAATCAGTACGAAAAAACTCAATGTCCAACCGCTGATAAGTGAAATAATTGACTTAGAAGATTACAATAAAGTATATGGGGATATGAATAGCTCCATATCCATTGCATCTATATTAAAGTACTCGGGCAATGCAGATATAAGTCAAACAATCGTTTCTTCAGGAGATAAAAGAAATTTTGAAGGACAAAAAGGAGTTTTAGGAATTATCGGAGCAGGAAATTATACCAAAGCGATGATACTTCCTAATCTCAAAAAACTAAACGCAAAGATAAAATACATTGCTAGCGCTAGTGGATTGTCCGGAACTTTAGCAGCCAAAAAAAACAATATTGCTAATTCAACAACTGATTACAATGAAATATTAAAGGATAGAGAAGTCGATGCTGTATTGATTACTACCAGGCACAATCTGCATTCAAAGCAAGTAATTGAAGCTTTAAATGCCGGAAAACACGTATTTGTTGAAAAACCATTGGCATTGACCTTTGAAGAATTGGAAGACATAGATGCCGCGTACAAAAATGCAAATAAAACTATAACAGTCGGGTTTAATCGACGTTTTTCGCCTTTTGCCCAAGATGCTAAAAAACAACTTGGAGATAATCCGGGAGCTATGAATATCATTGCGACAATGAATGCAGGTTTTATTCCTCCGGAAGTATGGGTGCACGATATGCAAACAGGCGGAGGACGAATTATTGGAGAAGCTTGCCACCTTATAGATTTGATTACATTTCTTACAGGCAGTTTGGTAGAAAGTGTAGTAATGAATTCTCTAGGAAATAATCCAAAAGAAAACACAGATAACGCAAGTATTTTGCTGAAATACAAAAATGGTTCGCAAGGAGTAATAAATTATTTTTCCAATGGTAGCAAATCATATTCAAAAGAAAGAATAGAAATATATTCACAGAATCGTACAATGGTTATCGATAATTTCAGAAAATCAAAGTACTACGGGTTTAAGTCCAAAGGTATGAAATCAGGACAAGACAAGGGTCAAAGTCTTCAGTTTAAATTATTCTTGGATAGCCTTAAAAAAGGAGGTGGTGTCATCATTTCCTATGAAGAAATAATGAACACGTCCAAAGCAGCAATAGCGGCTATTGAGTC
>JALVEG010000252.1 GCA_027031145.1 Saprospiraceae bacterium
TCACCAACAACTGTCAAAGTCAAGTCATTTTCTTTTTTTATCTCTTTTGAGGTTATGGTTTCTTTGCTCTCATTCATTACGACCTTACTGTCGTCAGTGGTTTTTCCCTTTGCTGTCACCTTGGTTCCACCACAAGCCATTATCGAAGCCAAGCCCCCTATGAATAAAATATATTTTATGATTTTCATATTGATTAATATTATAATTGAATCAAAAACAAGAATTCATTTTTCAAAAAACAGACAATTTATGTAAAAAAACAAGTTTTTGTGGAATAAAAGCATTCATATTTGGTATTATAACTAATACTTACAATTATAACCCTTAAATATTATTATTTATTGTGGATATTTCTGCTAAAATCAGAAATTACAGAATGAAAAATATATTAAATGAAATATAAGTATCTTTTATAAAAGGATAAGCTCCCCTTTGCGAAACTCCGCGCTACCTCTGCGGTACTTTGCGGGATATAAAACAACGACTTATTTTCCCGCTAAGGTCGTTAAGGATACGCAAAGGTGCGCTAAGGAATTGATGTCTGTTAATAAATGGACTATTCTTGAATTATAAAATAGTAAATTAAATGAATTGCTTTCATCTTTACTTTTACGATATCATCGAATTTCGCTAATTGACCGGATAATTTTTCACTTGTGAAAAATGCCAATTAGGTAAATTCGATATATTTGATGATATAAATAAATTAAAATTTTAGTTTATATGAGTTAAATTTACCTTTGCGATACTCCGCGCTACCTTTGCGGCACTTTGCGGGATATAAAACAACGCCTTATTTCCCCGCTAAGGCACACAAAGAAAAATGACATCTACAAAATGAAATACTAATAAATCAATTCACAACTATCATTTTGGAAAATTTAAAATTGTTTTTTTCAATTAATTTGAGAATATATACACCACTTTTTAATCCTGTTGTATCAAAATATCCTTGAGAAATATTTGATAATTTTTTTATAATCCTGCCTGTAGAGGCTTCAATTATTTCCAATTTTGCATCAGGTGTAGATATTTCAATATCTATTTTCTGACCACTGACTACCGGATTGGGAAATACCACAAAAGTTTTTTCATTTTCAAAATCTTTTGTAGCTGATATTTTATCAATTGTCACTTTATTGATATGACCTCCAACCTGAGCCAACCAAACAGTTTGATCTCCATCGTAAAAACTATTATTGGTAGTGAAGCAATAATCTTCCATCATAGTCCAATTCTCTCCCTGATCCTTAGATACTCTTGCCACGGTGGAATTTCCTGAACCTGAAGTTGCCATAAAATATTTATCACTGAATAGATGAAGATTGGAAATCTTATAATTATTAAATAAAAACTTAACGGTTTTACCACCGTCTTTAGTAAGATATAGTTCTTTTCCTGTACTAAGCAAACCAATGCTATCATTAAAAAACTTCAATTTCCATATCTTTTTATCAATACCTTCCACATCTATAATTTGCCAGTTTGTACCATTATCTTCGCTAACTATCAATTTTCCAGCAACTCCCGGAATAAAAATTTTACCTTCAGGAGATTGCTGCAAATCAGAGGTGTATTCCGGCAGGCTAATCAAATTCGACCATGTCATTCCACTATCAGCAGACTTGCTTACCACATATTGTCCTGCAACCTGGGTTATAGCAAGAACATAGTCCCTGGATTTGCTTTTCATCAACAAATCACAAGGTACCGGATTGGTTGAAACTATTGTTTTATTTTTCAATAAGGATATTCCTTTGTTGTGACCGATTAAAAATTCATCATCTCCTATGCTAACCAATGTATTCAAATAATTGTCTTCTTCTCCGGAGTTAATATTTACTTCTTCCCAAGTAGATCCATTATCTCCGGTATAAAGTATTGTGGATGATCCCCCGATTGCATATCCTTTTCCTGAAGCATTTATTTCAATATCCAGTAAATCCTCTCTTTTATAACGCGTCAAATTTTCAAAAGAAGTACCAAAATCTTCAGACTTCAACACCATTCCTGACTTTCCTGCCATATACAAAACACCATTTGAAGTCATTGTACTATAAAAAACAAGATTGATATAACCGTTATTTGGCATTGGTCTGTAATTAGAAGTTTTCCCGCCATCCATTGAGATATACATCCTGTTTGTATTGATAGTCATTACAACGTTTTCTCCAAATGCTAAAGGGCTAATAGATTCGGGCATATTGATCAATGAACTAAAACTTTGTCCGCCATCAATAGTTTTTTGGAGATAAGTTTTCCCGCTTACAGCGAAATAACCTATAGAATCATTCGCCATATCAAAATTCTGAATCGAAGCATTAAAATCCCTAATCAACTCAACTTTATTATCTGATAATGCCATTTTCAATATTTTAGCCTTATTTGTTGTGACCCAAATATAATTTTCCGTAATATCGGCTTTTCTCACAAAATCATTTCCTATATCAAAGGTTGCTACTTTCGTCCATATATTTTCTCCTGCTGTTGCCTTATGAACCACTGAATTGGAAATAAGATACACACTATTATTACTGACAATTAAACTTCTGAAATATCCTGCATTAAGCGACAAATTATCATCGCTTACTTTTTTAAATTCTCTTGTCTCCACATCAAATAAAAATATTTTATCTTTGAGCATTACAAATACTTTTTTACCTCCACTCCCCGGCACAATATCGATATCCAGAATCTGACCAATAGATTCAATATAATTCCAGGAGCTTCCTCCATCCCGGGAAATCATCATCACATCACAGGAGCCTGCTGCATAAATATAATTATCTGCAACATCAAGAGCATACAGATCGGTATAAGGCATATTCGGATAATATGAATTTTGCAATTGAGCAAATGAACCAAAACAGAAAAACACAAACAAAAAAGTAAAATATTTCATAAATATAGTTTATTGGGAGCATTTCATTTTTTCGCGTTGCGGGTTGATTCTCCTTTAGGAGTCAGAGGCAAAGAATGGTAAAAGCGAAAAAATGAAATACTCCAGTTTAATGTAACTACCTGAGTAGTTACGTTTAATTAATAATTAATCACAAAAATACTCCTGTTCAGGGACAAAGGTTTCACACTTTGGGGTGATATTGTTACAATCCAATCATTCCACTGTCACCTCTTTACTTATCTTCGATTTTTTTCCATCTTTCCATGCTTGTTTTATCTTGTAAGCATATTTTTTTCCTGGTAAAATGTCGTCATCTGAATAAAATGTATCTTTTGTTCGTGCAAGTACTGTAAACGGAGAAT
>JALVEG010000253.1 GCA_027031145.1 Saprospiraceae bacterium
GAGGCTGTATGTTTGTAAAAAAATAAAAGCATAAACTTCAAAAGTTGTATATTTGAGTTGAAAAAAACATTAAATAACAAAAAAAGAAGTTTATGCAAAGCAAAGTTAAGAAAATTAATTTTAAGGGCTATAATATTTATAGCGGAATAGATGTACATGAAAAAAGTTGGAAGGTAACGATAATGGTAGGAGATAAATATTATAAAACACTAACAATGGTTCCAAAAGCGGAGAATCTTGAAAAATATTTAGCAAGGGAATTTCCTGGAGGAAGTTACTATACGGCGTATGAAGCGGGTTTTTGTGGATTTAGTATACATAGAAAATTAGAAGAAAAAGGGATAAGAAATATGGTTGTAAATCCGGCAGATATACCGACTACAGATAAAGACCGGAGTCAAAAGGAAGATAGGCGAGATAGTCGCAAGATAGCGAAATCGCTTAAGAATGGGGATTTGACAGCCATATATGTACCGGAGAAAGAGCTGGAAGAATTGCGAAGTTTGGTACGTTATAGAAAGAGTGTGTCAAGGGATTTAGCAAGAGAGAAAAACAGGATAAAATCATTTTTAAAGATATATGGAATAGAAGAGCCGGAAGAAATATCTAAGATAAGGAGTTGGTCATCAAAATACGTAAAATGGTTAGAGGGGATAGAGCTGGATACAGAATATGGAAAGATGGTAATAGAAGAGCGAATAGAGACGATAAAATTTTTAAGGGAGAAGAAATTAAAAGTACAAAGAGAATTACAAAAAGTGAGTTTAGAATCAAAATACAGGGAAGACATAGAATTATTAAGAAGTGTAACAGGGATTGGACGAATAGTATCAATAACATTGCTAACAGAGTTAATAGATATAAATAGATTTAAGACACTTGATCAGTTATGTTCATATGTAGGCTTAATACCGAGGACAAATTCCTCAGGAGAGAAGGAAAGACATGGAAGAATTACAAGGCGATCGAATAAAGAAATACGTTCAGTGCTAATAGAATCATCTTGGGTAGCTATCAGGCAAGATCCGGCATTGATGTTAAAATACAATGAGTTAATAAAACGTATGAAAGGAAGTGAAGCAATAGTAAGAATAGCGAAGAAATTACTAAATAGAATACGATATGTACTAAAGAACAGGAAAAAATATGAGAGATCAATCGTATAAAAGAAACAAAATTGTTCATAAAAACATTCAAAAACCAAAGAGACTGTTACTCTGACCATGCAGCCCGAAACAGGTGTCTGTTTAAGCGAGGCTACAGCTCTTAACTATAAAAATTGAAAACAGGAATGCGGCAAAAAAATAAAAGAGTCCGTTGATAGAAGGGTGTTTTTATAGAACAATTTTGAAGTAACCAAGAGGATAACTGACGGTGAAAGTTTTATACCGACGGTTAATAAAAAAATGATTTACCGGGTATCGAACCCGGTAAATCATTAACCAAGAGGAAAAACTTTCAGGCTCTTGTATTACCCGATAGTTAATTGATAATTTTTATAAATAATTGATATTTAGAAAAAAAATGAAAAAAAATTTGGATTACAACATAGAAGGTCAGAGACACTCGCTTATCAGGTCAGAGACACTCGCTTATCAGGTCAGAAATACTCGCTTATTAGGGAGTTGTTCAATATTCCATCATTCCAATATTCCAATAAAAAAAAATATAAAACTATTATAAAATGCAAATTTATCTCGATTTATTAAAACATATTATGAAAAACGGTGCTGACAAAACAGACCGGACGGGCATAGGAACCAAAAGTATTTTCGGTTACCAGATGAGGATGGATCTTAATGATGGATTTCCATTATTGACTACAAAAAAAGTATTTTTAAGGGGGATTATTCATGAATTGTTATGGTTTTTGAAAGGAGAGACAAATATAAAATATCTCGTTGATAATAATGTACATATCTGGGATGAATGGCCTTTTGATATTTATTTAAAAGAAAACGGATTGTCCGGGAAATATCCAAGATATTCGGATAAATGGCATGAAAAAAAGAAAGAATTCATTCAAAATATAAAAGACGATGATGAATTTGCTAAAAAATGGGGAGAATTGGGACCTGTATATGGCAAACAGTGGAGAAAATGGGAAGCTCCGGACGGAACCATTGTTGACCAAATAGCCAATGCTGTTGATTTATTGAAAAATAATCCCGATTCAAGACGAATTATAGTGAATGCATGGAATCCGGGTGAATTGAGCAAAATGGCATTGACACCTTGTCATGCGATTTTTCAGTTTTATGTAGCAGATGGTAAATTGAGTTGCCAGATGTATCAAAGATCGGCGGATACATTTCTCGGAGTTCCGTTCAATATCGCATCTTATGCTTTATTGACTATGATGATGGCGCAGGTTACGGGATTGGAATACGGCGATTTTGTTATCACATTTGGGGATGTGCATATATATACCAATCATTTTGATCAGGTGAATCTGCAATTGTCGAGAAGTCCGCGTCCATTACCGGAAATGAAGATAAATCCCGATGTAAAATGTATCGATGATTTTAAATTTGAAGATTTTGAATTGGTAAATTATAATCCTTATCCGGGAATAAAGGCGCCGATAGCGGTGTAAAAGACCAGATTGGAGTAGATGGGGCGAGTGGGCGATTGGACGATTGGGCGAATGGGCGAATGGGAGAGTGGGAGAGGAAGTGATAAGTGATGAGTGATGAGTGATGAGTTTGGAAGTTTAAAGTAAAAATGTTTAAAGTTTGGGGATTTGTAAACGTTGGGTTATGATAAAGGAATTGCAGAAATGTGAAGGTAATTACGAAGCATGATTTTGCGAGCGATCTTGTCCGTCCACTGACGGAAGCGTGGCAATATCATGTCGCTTTGGGATGGATTTTAAAGAATATCTTTCTATGAAAAAGTGAAGTCAGAGTTGCCTGTTTATCCGGGTAGCTTAACTGTCTGAATTAGGATTTATAGGATTTGAGGATTGTAGGATTTTTTTTGTTTTGTGTTTGGTTTTCTGATATTTGGAAGTTTGAAGAAAGCGAAGTTATTAGGAACTCGCTTGTTGAAATATACGACTAATTTTTTTTGAAGTGGGAATTAATCCCCCGCTGCCTGCCCCGTGAAACAAACGTAGTGTTTCATCGGGGGCGGGGGAAAAAGGGGGTGGAATATGTGATCAATCAGTTTTGAATATCGAATATCGATTAACCCAGTGAAATAAATTTTCAATTTAGGCAAAGCCTTTTTCACGGGGTGAACGATT